>CAYWMY010000313.1:3185-3555 GCA_964459405.1 uncultured Steroidobacteraceae bacterium
GATTGCGGTGCTGCCACGACCCCGCACGGCGAAGGCGGCCCCGGTCGAAATCCACGAGGTGAACCGCGTCGCGGGCATCGACCAGGATGTTGTGCGCGTTCAGGTCCGCGTGATCGAGGCCGGCACGATGGAAGCGCCGCAGGCAGGCGCCGATTGCATGCCAGAGCTGCGGCGGAACTCCGTCCGCGGCGAGTCGCGACGCGAGCGACACCGCCCCCGGGATCATCACGGTGATGAGGTCTGCCTCGTATCCCGCGGCGTGCCGACGGTACAGCGCGGCCACTGGAACCGGGGCCGGCAGGCCACACCCGGCGAGCACCGCGTGCAGGCGCAGCTCGCGGAAGGAACGCACATACGGCTCGCCGGTGTA
>CAYWMY010000314.1:0-3506 GCA_964459405.1 uncultured Steroidobacteraceae bacterium
AAGGCTTTCCGCTCGAGGCGGACATGCACAATGCTGCCGCGAAGCCGCGCCCCGTTGGGCTTCACATTAGGGCCGAGAGGTACCCAGGCCCGCATCGAACACCGCAGGCGGCGCCAAACCGCTGATGACGGACGCGCTGGAGCTTCCGTCGAAAATCACAATTCCAGCTGCTGGCCACGCTCCAGTGCAGCCTCGACCCGCTCGCGCATCGCCCGGACGCGCTGCGTGACGTCCGTATCGAGCAGAGCGTCACGACGCCGGGCGATCAGCAGTTCGTTGGTCAGGTTCAGCGCCGCCATCACGGCGATGCGGTCCAGGCCCACGACCTTGCCGGTATCGCGGATCTCCTTCATCTTGCGACTGAGGTACTCCGCCGAGTCGAGCAGGGCCGCGCGTTCCTCCATCGGACAGGCGACGTGGTAGTCCTTCTCGAGGATGCGCACGCTGACCCGCGCCATCTCCTGACTCATGCTCCGTGCTCCATGCCCTTGAGCCGGCCGATCATCGCTTCGACACGCGCTTTGACCTGCTCGTTCTTCTGCAGCAGCGCGGTGCGTTCGCTGTGCATGGCCTCCTGCCGCTGCCGCAGCGCACGATTCTCTTCCTTGAGCTGCGCGATGATCGCGACGAGTTCGTCGACGCGCTTGTCGAGACGCTTCAACTCGACTTCGAGGGCGGAGGTGGCAGCGTCGCTCATGGGAGCATTATGGGACCCGCCCGAAGCGCCGGTCAACGCAACGGTGCCGGTCGGCGGGCCGCGACGGCCCGGTCGAGCATCACCGGCAACACCACGGTGCGGGAAACGCGATCAGGGCCTACCATAATGAGGCGGCATGGCGCCGTACCGGGGTGCGGCGATGTTCAGCGTTGGATTCGACGAGCTCGAGCAGCTGCTGGCGGATGCGGATGCCGAGGTCGCCGCCGCCGAGGCGCACGGCTGCCTCGCCGGGGCCCTGTGCTCGAACGCGCCGTATCGCCTCGAGCAGTGGATCGACGAGATCCTGCCCGACGAGCAGATTCCGCGGCTGGAGCCGGCGGCCCACGGCGTGTTCGCGGTGGTCTTCCGTGAGACGGCGCAGGCCATGGCGGGCTCCGAAATGACGTTCCAGCCGCTGCTGCCCGACGAGGAGGCCAGTCTTGCGCGTCGCGTCGCGGGTCTCGCGCAGTGGTGCCACGGCTTCCTGTACGGCCTGGCGCTCGGCAGTACCGTGGCTTTCGATCGCATGCCCGGCGAGGCGGGTGAGATCCTGCGCGACTTCGCCGAGATCTCGCGTGCCGAGGTCGATGCCGCCGAGCCCGGCGAAGCGGACGAAGCCGCGTATGCGGAGCTGGTCGAGTTCGTGCGCACCGGCGCGCAGCTCGTCTTCGAGGAACTGGCCGACGCGCGCCGCACCGGCATGCCCGCGGATCAACGACTGCACTGAGTGGATGTTTCATGGCCGTAAAGCCTGCACGTTCGAAGAAGACCGGGACCGGCGAATTCGCCCGCCGACGTGCGCAGCTGATGCGCATGATGGGCCGTGGGGGCATCGCCATCCTGCCCGCAGCGCCGGTGCGTCACCGCAACGCGGATGTCGAATACGCCTATCGCCAGGACAGTGACTTCATGTATCTGACGGGCTTCGACGAGCCCGAGTCGGTCGCGGTGCTGATCCCGGGCCGGCCGCAGGGCGAGTTCGTGCTGTTCGTGCGTGATCGTGATCCCGTGCGCGAGACCTGGGACGGGTCGCGTGCGGGAACGGAGGGCGCGGTGCAGCAGCACGGCGCGGACGATGCCTTCCCGATCGACGACATCGACGAGATCCTGCCGGGGCTGCTGGAGCGCTGCGATCGCGTCTACAGTGCCATGGGCCTGGACCCGGATTTCGACCAGCGCGTGATCGGCTGGGTCAACGGCCTGCGCGCCCAGGCCAAGCAGGGCCTGCACACGCCGCAGGAGTTCGTCGCGCTCGATCACCTGCTGCACGACATGCGCCTGTACAAGAGCCCGGCGGAGCTCAGGCTCATGCGTCGCGCGGCGGACATCACGGTGCAGGCGCACCGGCGCGCGATGCGGTTCACGGCACCGGGACGCTTCGAGTACGAAGTCGCCGCCGAGATCGTGCACGAATTCCACCGCCACCAGGCCGAGAACGCCTACCAGCCGATCGTCGGCGGCGGTGCCAACGCCTGCGTGCTGCATTACCGCGCCAACCAGGACGAGCTGCGGGACGGTGACCTGCTGCTCATCGACGCGGGTGCGGAGTACCGGCATTACGCGGCCGACATCACGCGCACCTTCCCGGTCAACGGGCGGTTCACGCCGCGACAGCGGGACATCTACGACGTGGTGCTGGAGGCCCAGCGGGCGGCCATCGAGAAGACGCGGGCCGGGAACCACTGGAATGACCCGCACGACGCGGCCGTGAAGACCATCACGCAGGGACTGGTGCGGCTCGGCCTGCTCAAGGGGCGCGTGCCCTCACTCATCAAGGAGGGTGCCTACCGGAAGTTCTTCATGCACCGCACCGGGCACTGGCTCGGCATGGACGTCCACGATGTCGGCGACTACCGCGTGGGCGAGGAATGGCGCGTGCTGGAGCCCGGCATGGTGCTGACGGTCGAGCCGGGCGTCTACATCGCGCCGGGCACGAAGGGCGTGCCGCGGCAGTGGTGGGGCATCGGGGTGCGCATCGAGGACGACGTGGTCGTCACACGCGCCGCCGCCGAGGTGATCACCGCGGGGGTGCCGAGCGCGCCGGAGGACATCGAGCATTGGATGAGCGGTGCCTGAGCCATGGATGAGCCGGACGCACCGCTCAGTTGCGACGTCGCCATCGTCGGCGGTGGCATGACCGGGCTGTCACTGGCGGTGGCGCTGCGTTCGCTGCCGCTCGATGTCGTGGTGGTCGAACCCGTGCCGCTCGCCGGTGGCCGGCAGCCGAGCTTCGACCAGCGCACCTCGGCGCTCGCCAATGGCACGCGGCGCATCCTCGAGACCCTGGGTGTCTGGCAGCGCATCGCGCCGGCGCCGACGCCGATCCGTCGTATCCACGTCTCCGAGCGCGGCACATTCGCGTTCGCACGCATCAATGCGGTCGACGAGGGCGTCGAGGCTCTGGGTTACACCGTGACGAATGCCGATCTGGGACGTGCGCTGGCCGCGGGTCTCGAGGGTGCACCGCGGGTGCGCCTGCTGTGCCCGGCTTCGGTCACGGGCATCGGCTCTGCCACCGACGGTCTGCTGCTCGGCCTCGAGGGAGCCGCCGTCGCCGGCGGGCCGCGGCGGCTGCGGGCGCGCCTGACCGTCGTCGCCGATGGCGCGCAGTCGGCGCTGCGCACCCTGCTCGGCATCGGCGCGACGACCTGGGGCTACGACCAGCACGCTGTCATCGCCAATGTCGCGCCACAGCGTTTCCACGATCACGTGGCCTACGAGCGCTTCACGCCGGCAGGTCCCATCGCGCTGCTGCCCGCGCACGAGGGCCTGTGCACGGTGGTCTGGACGCTGGCGCCGGCATCGGCAC
>CAYWMY010000315.1:0-2106 GCA_964459405.1 uncultured Steroidobacteraceae bacterium
CGACGGCACGGTGAAGACCTCGGCGCCCATGGCGCTCAGGCGCCGGTAGAGCTCCGGGAAGCGCAGGTCGTAGCAGACCGTGAGGCCCACGCGCCCCGCGGGCGTGTCGACCACCACGGGCGCGCTGCCGGGCCGGGCATTGGCCGACTCGAGGTAGGCCTCGTTGCGTTCCGGGATGCTGACGTCGAACAGGTGGATCTTGTCGTAGCGCGCCACGCGGATGCCCGCGGCGTCGTAGACCAGGCAGGCGTTCGCAGGCCGCGGATCCTCATCGACCAGGATCGGCGTCGTGCCGGCGACGATCCACAGCCCGAGTTCGCGCGCCGCGCGCGCGACCATGTCCTGCACGGGCCCCGCGCCGTCGCGCTCGGCGATCGCACGGCGCGCGGCATCACCCCGCCCCATCAGCGCGAAGTTCTCGGGCAGCACCGCAAGGCAGGCGCCGCCCGCACGCGCCTCGGCGAGCAGCGCGCGCGCCACGTGCAGATTCTCGTCCAGCGTCATGCCGGAGGTCATCTGCAGGGCCGCGACGATGGGAGCATGAGTGGTCATCGTTGGATTCCAGCAAGGCGGGTCGCCGGGGGCGCCCGCCTGGCCCTCATTGTGCCAAAGGCGCCGGAGTCGTGGCGTCTGTCTCGGCCGGCGCCGCGTCCGTACGCGCCGCACGGTGCTGGCCGGCGTCGATACGCTCCACGGTCGGCTGCTCCCATGCGCCCGCGATGCGGTAATAGCCGCGCGTCATACCCTTGAGCGGGGACTTGAAAACCTGCGAGAACACGAGCATCACGGCGCCCACGGCGGGACCGCCGGCCAGCGCTCCGGCCACGCCGAGCGAGGCCCCGAGCTTGCCGGTGACCATGGCCGTCTGGTCGTAGCTGTGCGAGCGGAAATCCGTGTGGCCGACGATGCCGATCTCGGCCGCCGCGCCGCGCAGGGTCAGGTCGTCGGTATACGCGTCGCCGCTCGTCACGACGAAGGTGCCGCGGATGGTGTCGAAGGCGAGCCCCTGGCTCGTGATGTCGCGGAAATCGAGCGCCAGCCGGCGCGGCAGGTGCGCGATGCTCATGAGGCCCAGCATGCGGCCCGCGCCGCCCGGCGCGACGTCGATCAGCGAGCCCTCGGCGGCCTCGAGCCGGATCGTGCCGGACATGCGTTCGAAGAAGCTGCCGTCGAGCATGCCGGGCCAGTGCAGCTCCGCATGCGCGCTGGCCTGCTTGCCCGTGATCACGGGGTTGTAGCCCATGGTCTGCATGAACCGGCCCAGATCCTCCGAACTCACGTCCAGCGTGAGACTCGAGCGCGACCGGCCGCCCTGCATGCGCCAGGCGCCCTGGCCACGCGCCTCGAAGGCCGCGTGGCGCGCCTCGATCGACGGCGCCGTCAGGCCGTCGGCGCCGCGCACCAGGTCGGCCGTCACGTGGCCGAACTGCCAGCGATCGACCGCGAAGTCGCGGACGTCGAAGCGAATGGACGGCAGATCCCGCGGATCGGGCGGCTCGCCGGCCGCGCCGGCGCGCGCCTCGGTGGGACCGAGCCGCAGGTGATCGAGATCGAGCACCAGCGGCTCGGTCCCGCTGAAGTCGAAGGGCACCAGGATGCGGCCGCGAGCGGCCGGTGCGTCGATCTGCACGCGCCAGGCCGTGGCCTGCGGCTGCATGCGCAGCGCCACTTTCTCGAATACGAAGCCCAGCGCCTCGAGCCGCTCGACGTCGAGGTCCACGGACTGCAGCCAGTCCTGCACGTGCCGCCCCGAAGCACCCGCCTGTCGCAGCGCGAGCACGCTGGAGAGGCTCGCGCGCGGCAGCGTGCCCGTGAGCCTGAGGCCAGGCCGGTCGCCAGTCACGGGCGCCGGTCCCGGACCGAAGCGCACCTGACCGCGCTCGATCTGCCAGCCGCGGGCGGCGCGCTCGAAGGCGAGCGCGGCGCGCGTGCGCCCGCCATGGCTCGCCGTCGCGACCAGATGGCCCGGACGGTCCAGGTCGATGTCGATCGCGATGGGCCGGCGGTCGGCGGGCTCCTTGTCGAACGGCGGCGGCAATCCGCTCGCGAGCCCGACCAGATCACCGTCGAGACGCACGGTGACGTGGGCGCTGGTCTCCGGCGCGG
>CAYWMY010000315.1:2206-3480 GCA_964459405.1 uncultured Steroidobacteraceae bacterium
CGTACAGCGACCGTGATCACGCGGTCGTCCATGTGCTTGAGCGGCAGATCCAGCAGCACCTCACCCTGCACGCCGCCACGACCCGACAGGCCCATGAACAGCTCACCAAGCCGCGGGCCCAGCGGGCTCTGCTGCAGCAGACCGAGGGCATCGGCCAGATCGCCGGCTGCGGGCAGGCGCGCTGTCAGCCCTCCATCGCGCCAGTCGATGACCGTCACTTCGCCATTCTCGATCGCGACCTGGCCCACGCGACCGCTCGCGATACGCGCCCGCAGTCCCGTGTTTTCGAAGCGCGCATCGATGTTCAGGTCCTCGGCAGGCGGCCAGCCGTCCACGTAGTGCAGCGCAAGGCCTTCGATGCGCGCATCGACGCGGAACAGGCCGCCGCCGTCGCGGAACGGATAGCGGCGCAGCGGGCCGGTCAGCGTAAGCGTCGCGTCACGCGCGCGGCCGGCGCGGAACGCGGCGTCGAGCCACTTGAGAGCCGAGGGTCGGAACTTCGACACGGGCAGATAGCGCGGCGTGCTGGCCACGCGTCCATCGCTGACCCGCGCCGCCAGGTCGATCAGCGGTCCTGAATCCCCCTCGTCCGGGAACAGCATGCGCAGCCGCGCGCGCACGGTCGCGTCGTCGAGGTCGAGCGCCAGGTCGTCGGCCCAGAGCCGCCAGCCGAGCGCGTGCTGCTCCCAGCCGGCCACCGCGGACAGCCGCCGCGCGGCGATGCGCTCGCGTAAATCGTGCGGCCACAGGTAGCTGAACCGCGTGGTATCGATCTGCACCCTGCCCGAGGTGCCGCTCGCGGTGATGGTCGCGTCGAGGCCCTCGACGCCCGGTGCCCGGCCCACCGGCTCGAAGCCGAGGCCCTCGGCGCGCAGGCGCCCGTGCAGCATGGGGGAACCGTTGCCGCGCCGCGAGAGCGTCAGGTCCGTGTCCCGCAGCGTGCCCCGCGGCGCCAGTGCCAGCAGCCGGTCGCGGACCGCCGCTGGCGGCACGAAGGCCACCAGCGGCAACAGGTCTTCCAGACGCAGCAGCGGCCCCTGCAGGCCAAGGTCGCTGAGCCGGCCGTCGCGATAGACGCCGTCGATTCGCAGTCTCAGGGGCTCGGCACCCCGCGCCGGTCGCTGCAGCACCAGCCGCTCGAGCTCGACCGACCAGCCATTGCCGGCCGCACCCAGCACCGCGCGTGCCGCCAGGTGCCGATACTGCACCGGCGGGCGTCCCGGCCGAACGCCCGCAGCGAGGTCGCTGAAATCGAGGTCGAGCAGGCCCTGCCG
>CAYWMY010000316.1:0-3464 GCA_964459405.1 uncultured Steroidobacteraceae bacterium
TTCACGCCGCTGTACTCGACGTAGAAGGTGACGGCACGAGGATCGTCCGACCCGGGGCCGCCCAGGCTGCCACGCTGACGAGTGTCAGCCATAGTGCGAGCGCAGTGACTCCAATCCGACGCATGGCCGATACGGTTCTCGAAGCAGAGGCGCTGGGCAAGCAGGTTAGCAGCCCGGAAGGAGTCCTGACCATTCTCGCCGACGTGAACCTGCGCGTCGGACGTGGTGAGACACTGGCGATCGTGGGCAGTTCCGGGGCCGGAAAATCCACGCTGCTCGCGCTGCTCGCGGGGCTCGACACTCCAACCAGCGGCCGCGTGCGGCTGGAGGGCGTCGATCTGTTCGCGCTGGACGAGGACGGCCGCGCACTGGCGCGTGCGCGCAGCGTGGGATTCGTGTTCCAGTCCTTTCATCTGCTGCCATCGCTGACGGCTGTCGAGAACGTGATGCTGCCGCTCGAACTGGCTGGCAACCGCGAGGCGCGGGCGGCAGCGCAGGCCGCGCTCGCCGACGTGGGACTCGCCGGACGGCTGCACCATTACCCACGCCAGCTGTCCGGCGGTGAGCAGCAGCGGGTGGCCATCGCGCGCGCATTCGTGTCGCGCCCGGCGGTACTGTTCGCGGACGAGCCGACCGGCAACCTCGACAGCAGCACGGGCACACGGGTAGCCGACCTGCTGTTCGGGCTCAATCGCTCGCACGGCGCCACACTGGTGCTCGTCACGCACGACCGCTCGCTGGCCACGCGCTGCCAGCGCGTGATCCACATCGAGGGTGGGCGGCTGCTGGACACATGAGGACGCTGCGCTTCGCCTGGCTGGCACTGGAACGGGACCGGAAGTCCGGCGAGCTGGCCGTACTGTTCTATGGCGTCGTCGTGGCGGTGGCGGCACTCACGACGGTCGGGTTCTTCACGAGCCGCATCGACCGGGCCATCCACAGCCACGCGGCGGAGATCCTCGCCGCGGACCTGCGCATCAAGGCGCCGCGGCCGCTCGCCGACGCCTACGTCGCGGAAGCACGCGGGAGAGGGCTCACCGTCGCGCGCACGGTTTCGTTCCCGAGCGTCGTATTTCACGGCGAAGCTTCGAGTCTGGTCTCGCTGTATGCCGTCAGTGAGGAGTATCCGCTGCGTGGCCGGATACGCGTCGCGACGGCGCCGTTCGGCCCCGCCGCTGCGACCAACGCACTGCCCGGACCCGGCGAGGCCTGGGGCGAGGCACGCCTCATGGCGGTGCTCGGCGCGCGCGTCGGCGACAGGATCAGTCTGGGTGCGACGGAACTGCGGCTCACACGCGTACTCGATCACCGCCCCGACCAGGGCTCCACGTTCGTGGATCTCGCGGCGGGACTTCTCATCCGCATCGAGGACCTGCCGGCGACGGAACTTCTGCAGGAAGGCAGCCGGTCGACGCACTCCCTGCTGCTCGCCGGGCAGCCGGATTCCCTCGAGTCCTACCGACGCTGGGCACAGCCGCGGCTGTCCGCCGTCGGCGGAGAACAGTTCGTGACGGTGGACAAGCAGAGCCCGCAGGTCGATCAGGCCGCGGGACGCGCGGGTCGATTCCTGAAGCTCGCGGCGGTCATCGCGATCCTGCTGGCCGCGGTCTCCGTGGCGATGGCCACACGGCGCCACGTACTTCGCCACCTCGACAACGTGGCTCTGATGAAGTGCCTGGGCGCGACGCAGAGCTTCATATTGAGGGTGTCGCTGCTGCAGCTGCTCATGATCGCACTGGTCGCCGCGATCGCCGGGAGCGGCGTGGGCTACGTCGCGCAGCTCGCGCTCGAGGCTCTTTCCAGGGACCTGCTGCGAGTCACACTGCCGGCACCGGACGCGGGGCCGGCGCTGCTCGGCCTCGCGACAGCCCTGCTCGTGCTCGCCGGCTTCGCGGTTCCGTCTCTCGTCACGCTCGGCCGTGTACCGCCCGTCCGTGTGCTGCGGCGAGACATCGAACCGGCGCCGCTGCACCGGCTGATCGTCTACGGTCTCGCGAGCGGGTCGATGATCGTGCTCGTCGCCTGGCTGCTGCGCGATGCCGGCATGGTCGCCGCGATCGTCGGCGGCCTGGCCTGCACACTGGCTGCGTTCTACGGCGCCGGCTGGCTCCTGGTTCATGTGACGGGCCGACTGCGGGGCGCCGTCGGCGTGTCATGGCGCTACGGGCTAGCGAACATCGCGCGCCGCAACCGGGAGAGCGTCGTGCAGATCGTGGCGTTCGGTGTCGGCATCACCGTTCTGCTGCTGCTCGGCATCGTGCGTAACGACCTGCTGGCCGCGTGGCGTGCGAGCCTGTCGCCCGATGCGCCGAACGTGTTCCTGATCAATATCCGCAGCGAGGATCGCGACGGCATCGGGCGCCACGCGAAGCTGCTGGGTGCCGCAGAGCCGCGGTTTTTCCCGATGATCCGCGCACGGCTCACGCACATCAACGGCGAGCCCGTCGCATCCCGTGCCCTGCCCACGGAGCGCGGCCGCATGTTCACCGAACGCGAGCAGAACCTGAGCTGGGCCCGGGACGTGCAGCCCGACAACCGCATCATTGCGGGGCGCTGGTGGAGCACCGGGGACGCTGATCGCAGGCTGGTATCGGTCGCCAGCGAATACCAGCAGGAGCTGGGCCTGGCGTTGGGCGACCGCTTGAGCTTCGACGTTGCAGGCGAGGCGGTCACGGCCGAAATCTCGAGTTTCCGCGAAGTGCGCTGGGACAGCTTCCAGCCGAACTTCTTCCTGGTGTTCAATCCAGGAACGCTCGAGGCGATGACGGGCACGTGGCTCACGAGTCTCAGGCTCGATGCTGCGGGCAAGCGGGGGCTCGCGGGTCTCGTACGCGAGTACCCGGGCGTGTCGGTTTTCGATGTCGACGCACTGCTGCAGCAGGTGCGCGACGCGATGGATCGCGCGGCCATCGCCGTGCAGGCGGTGTTTCTGTTCACGCTCGCTGCGGGCACCGCCGTGCTGCTGGCGGCGGTCCAGGCGACGCGTGACGAACGCCGCTACGAGAGCGCGATCCTGCGGACCCTCGGGGCACGCCGCGCTGTGGTGCTGAAGGGCGTGGCCACCGAGTTCCTGACCCTCGGCCTGCTCGCCGGCACGCTCGCCGCGGGCGGCGCGATTCTCGTGGGCTGGATTCTTGCCACTCAGGTCTTCGAGCTGCGCTACCACGCGGATCCCCGGGTCTGGCTATGGGGTGTTGTCGCGGGCATGGTGATCGTGGGCGGCACAGGTACGCTGGCTGCTCGCGGCGTCGTGCGCCACCCACCGCTCGGCACGCTGCGCGGGGGATGAACGCCGGCATGGAGCGCGAATGGTTCGCGGCTGCGCACACCGCGACCCGCGCTGGCCGCTCGCCGACTGATCGAATCAGCGACGCCCGGACCGGCACCTGACTAGGCGTGGTACGGCGGTGACAGTTCGTGGACCGCGGCGATCATCGCCGCGGCATGCTCAGGGTCGACGTCCG
>CAYWMY010000317.1:0-1273 GCA_964459405.1 uncultured Steroidobacteraceae bacterium
ACGGCCATCCGTCATTTCGCCACCCATGGCTACGACGGAACTCGCATCCGGCAGGTGCTGCTGGATGCGGGCGTCAACCTCGCGCTCGCGCACTATCACTTCGGTTCGAAGCAGGCCCTGTACGACGCCGCGGTCAGGCGGTACCTCGACGACGTGCTGCGTGAACGGCAGGAGGCGCTGCTCGCGTGGCAGACCCGCAAGGGGACATCGACGCTCGAGCGCATGACGTCGCTGTTCGCCTGCTACGTACGCCCGCACATGCGGATTGCCTCGGGACCCGAGGGACAGGCGTACGCCCGGCTCATCCAGGGCGTCTGGAGCAATCCTGGACCGCATACGCGGGAGATTCTCCGGGGGAACGCTGGTGGTACGTGCCGGCTATCTCGCCGAACTGCGGGGACTGGTGCGACATGTATCGGACGAGCTGCTGTACAGCACCATGAGAGCGCTGGTCGCCGCGATGCTGGCGGAGTCGATCGATCACGCAGACAGTCCGGCGCCGAAGGAGCCCGTCGCGCGCAGCGACGTGGCCGAACAGCGGGCCATGTTCGTTGCGCGTCTGATCGCCGGGGGGCTGCTCGCCTTCGGCAAGGCACGGGTAACGGCGCGACCCCGCTGAAAAGGGCGGGGGCGGCCGGCCCTCGCTCATGTCATCCGCGCACCGCTGTGTTCGTGGGCTTCACGGTGCAGGACCCGTGCATGGAGCTCCCGGCGGGGACGGACCGTGCGAGTTCATCGTCCCCGAACAGCGTTTACAGGCACCCCGCCCGAATGCCCGGGCGGGCGGTGCATGGGGCGGCCGCGTGCTATATTCGCGGCCCGCCGGCAAAGGGCATGGCCGGTGAAGCAGCCGAGAACAATCAATGGTCTCCGACCGGCCGGGCAGCGGGTTCGCTGCCCTCTCCGTCCTGTTGTTGCTGGGCGCCTGCGGCGGCGGGGCGCCACCGGCGCCGCCTGCGCCGGAAGTTGGCGTTTTCGTCGCCGAGCCCCGGGCCGTGACGACCTATGTCGAGGTGCCGGGCCGCGTGCAGGCCGTGCGCACCGCGCAGGTGCGCGCGCGCGTCGACGGCATCGTGCAGCGGCGCGTGTATGACGAGGGCAGCGACGTCAGCGCGGGCCAGACGCTGTTTTTGATCGATCCGCGTGAGGCGCGTGCCGAACTGGGCGTCGCGCAGGCGTCGCTCAAGCGTGCCGAGGCCATGGCGGCAAATGCCCGGCAGGACGTCGAACGCTACAGTGGCCTCGTCGAGGACCAGGCGATCAGCAAGCAGGA
>CAYWMY010000317.1:1283-3420 GCA_964459405.1 uncultured Steroidobacteraceae bacterium
GGCGTCGGACGGCCGCCTGTCCGCCGAACGCGTGCGCGCCATCCTGGACAGCGCGCGCGAGACCGTCCGCCTGGAGCCGCGCTTTCGTCCGGCGTGGCACCTGATGGCGCGCGTGTACCTGACGGTCACGGCCGAGGCCGATGTCGCGCAGATGCGCGCGCAGGTCGACCGCGCGGGGCTGACCCTGGGCTACACGACCGTCACGGCGCCGATTGCGGGCCGCGCGAGCCGCGCGCAGGTGACCGAAGGCGCCCTGGTCAGCGCATCGTCGGCGACACTGCTGACGACCATCGAGGATCTCGATCCGGTCTACGTGAATTTCTCGCGCTCGGGTTCGGAGCTGCTGCGCATGCGCGGCGAGCTGCGCTCCGGCGCGCGTGAGCTGCCCGAGCTCGACAAGGTCGATGTCACCCTCGTGCTCGACAACGGCAGCGAATACGCGCACACGGGTCACATCGATTTCCTGGATCTGGCTATCGACGAGGCGACGGGCACGGCGGCGGTGCGCGCCGTGGTGCCGAATCCCGAACGGGCGCTGCTGCCCGGGCAGTTCGTGCGTGCGCGCATCGCCTCGGGTGTGCTGCCGCAGGCATTCCTGGTGCCGCAGGCCGCCGTGCAGGTCAGCGATCAGGGCGCCTCCGTACTCCTCGTCGGCAGGAACAACCTCGTCGAGGTGCGGCCGATCGAACTCGGCGACCTGCAGGGCAATTCCTGGGTCGTGAAGGGTGGTCTGCAGGACGGTGACCGTGTGATCGTGAACGGCCTGCAGATGATCCGGCCCGGCATGACGGTCCGCATCGCGGGTGCTCCGGGCGCGCCCGCCGCGACGAAGCCCGCCGGCGCTCCGCAGTCGGGGCGGTGAGCCCATGACACCGCGTTTCTTCATCGACCGGCCCATCTTTGCCTGGGTGGTCGCGCTGTGCATCCTGCTCGCGGGCCTGCTCACGCTGCGGGTGCTGCCGATCGAGCAGTACCCGACCGTCGCGCCACCGTCGCTGACGATCAACGCGACCTACCCCGGTGCGGATGCCGCGACGCTCGAGAAGAACGTCACGCAGATCATCGAGCAGGAGCTGAACGGCGTCAAAGACCTGCTGTACATGTCGTCGACCAGCCTCAACAACGGCACGGCGACGATCACCGCCACTTTCGAGGCGGGTTCGGACATCGATACGGCGCAGATGCAGGTGCAGAACCGGCTGACGCTCGTCGAGCCGCGGCTCCCCGAAGAGGTGCGGCGCCAGGGCATGCCCATCCAGCAGGGCAACTTCGGCGCGTTCCTGATGGTCATCGCGATCAATTCGAAGACCGGGCGCACCTCGAACGACGAGGTTGCGGATTTCGCCCACGCGCGCGTGCTCGATGAACTGCGGCGCGTGCCCGGCGTCGGCGAGGTGCGGATCTTCGAGCCACCGTTCGCGATGCGCATCTGGCTCGATCCGCAGAAGCTGGCGCATTACCGGCTGTCGGCGGCCGAGGTGCTGGCGGCCGTGCAGGAGCAGAACAGCCAGAGCCCCGGCGGCCAGCTGGGCGCGATCCCCTCGACCGGCGAGATCGACATCAATGCGGCCATCCTCACGCAGAGCCGCTTCACGACGCCGGAGCAGTTCTCGCGCATCATCCTGCGCGCCAACCCCGATGGCTCCGCCGTGACGCTGGGCGATGTCGCGCGCATCGGGCTCGGTGCCCAGACTTACGGCTTCGACGTGGAGTTCAATGGCAAGCCTGTGGCCGGTATCGCAATCTCGCTGATGCCCGGCGCCAATGCGCTCGCGACCGCGGAGCGTGTCAAGGGACGCATGGCCGAGCTCGCCGAGAGCTTTCCCGAGGACTATGCCTGGGATGTGCCCTACGACCTGACACCGTTCATCGAGGCTTCGATCAGCGAAGTCGCCAAGACGCTGGCCGAGGCCATGGCGCTGGTGTTCCTGGTGATGTTCCTGTTCCTGCAGAACTGGCGCGCCACGCTGATTCCGACCGTCGTCGTTCCCATCGCGCTCGCCGGCGCGTGTCTCGGGCTGTGGATCATCGGTTCGTCGATCAACGTGCTGTCGATGTTCGGCATGGTGCTCGCCATCGGCATCCTGGTGGACGACGCCATCGTCGTGCTCGAGAACGTCGAGCGCATCATGGCCGA
>CAYWMY010000318.1:0-3415 GCA_964459405.1 uncultured Steroidobacteraceae bacterium
ACAGCCGCAGGCCGCCCGCGTTGATCGCATCGACGTGCGCGCGGTTGACCTCGTAGGCCCAGACTTCCACGTCCCCGAGCCGCGCGAGGTGCGCGGCGAACAGGCTGCCGATGGCGCCACAACCGACGATGCAGACTCTCATGTGTTCTCCGTTGCCAGATTCGGGCGGTGCCCGGTCAGCGCTTCCAGCTCGCCTCGCGAGCCTTCACGAGCCGGTACAGGGTTTCGTGGATCGGCGCAGCCACGCCGACGCGGTGCGCCTCGCGCACCACGGCGCCCGTCAGCCAGTCGACCTCGGTGAGCCGGCGCGCGCGCACGTCCTCGAGCATCGAGAACACGTGCGCGTACTCCTCGTTGCCGGTCTGGCCGTGGCTGACGGCCTTGACGTTCATCTCCCAGGGATCCTCGTACAGCGTCGTCCCGACGGCCGCTGCGACCCGCTTGCCTTCCTCCATCATGGCGAACACCAGATGGCCCAGGTCCGTGAGCGACTCGCGCGCGGCGAACGCCCGCACGTGGGGCAGGTCGGTCATCGCCCCGATGCTGTTGACCGAAGAATTGAACAGCAGCTTCGACCACTGCGCGGGCAGCAGGTCCGCGAAAGCCTTGGCCCTGAGCCCGGAGCGCTGCACCAGCGCCGCCACCTGCTGTACCTGCGCGAAGGTGGCGCGGCCCCTCGCCCACGGACCCATCCAGGTCTCGGTGTCCAGCTCGTATTCGACGTGCACGTCGGAATGACGCACGCCGCTCATGAAGGTCACGGCGGAGATGATCGGCCAGTCGCCGTGGCGCGCGACCACCTCCTCGCAGCCGAGACCGTTCTGCACCGTCATGACCGTGGCGGTGGGGAAGTGTCCGGCGATGGCCTTCGCGCTCTCCTCGACCGCCGTAGCCTTGGTGGCGATGATCACGAGATCGACCTCGCCCAGGCTCGCCGCGTCGGCCGACGCCTGCAGCCCGGCGTGCAGCGTCGACTTGCCGCTGACACGCAGCCCCTGCCGGTTGAGCTGCTCCGCATGTTCCGCGCGCCGCGTCAGCACCTTGCCCTTCACAACAGTACCGAGGTGGCCGGCGAACAGGCTGCCGATGGCACCGGCACCGACGATGCAGACCGACTCGATGGGCTTCATTGCACGGCTCCCGGCACCGGACGCAGCAGCTTGAGCCGCAGCAGCGGATACAGCACGACGACGCAGGCGAGGGCGCCCAGCACCTCGACGGGCATCCAGCGGCGCAGCACGAAATGCGCCAGGAGGACCGCCACGATCAGGCTGAGCACGCCGGCCCGGTTCACGGTCTCGGGCCCGCGCGCCGGCCGCAGCCGCGGTGACGCGACGTAGTAGTCCATGATGATCACGGCGGCGAGCGCGGCCAGCAGCACGCCGAGCAGGCTGATCCAGGCCTCGACGAAATGCAGGATGCGGCCGTAGAGCATCGCGAGCGCGATGAGGTTCGCCAGCACCACGAAGGCGAGCCGCCCCGGACGCCAGCGGAACAACGCATCGCACAGGTTCGCAATGCACAGCGAGGAGCTGTAGGTGTTCAACACCTGTGCCTTGGCCTGCGCGAGCAGCATCAGCAGGAAGCCGCCGGCCCCGCCGAACACCATGAAGGTCGCGGCGATGCTGTCGGGGCTGCGCAGCACCTGCGCCTGCGCCGCCGCGGTCGAGAGGCCATCGGCGCGGCTGAAGTACTCCACCATGGTGGGGGCGGCGGCCTTCATGAGCACGGCCCCCAGCAGCATGACGACCAGCGACTGCATGAAGATCGCGATCGTCGCGGCCGCGCCGATGTGCGCGGCGGACTTGCCGTAACGGCCGAAGTCGGCCGTGTTCAGTGCCAGCGCGCACGCCGGGCCGACGAGGATGTTCAGCGCGAACACGAAACGGTCGAGGTCCGAGCTGATGCCCATGCCCGCGAGCAGTTCGGGCGACATCTGGCTGCCGAAGTCCAGCAGCTCGGCCACGATGGCCTCCGAGCCGCCGAGCACGCGCGCGAGCATCCAGCCCAGCGCCAGCAGGAAGCCGATCAGCATCACCGACGAGGCGCGCGTGACCGCACGGAAGCCGAAAGCCGTCAGCGCGACCCAGGCCAGCGTGAATCCGCCGTAGACCAGCACGCGCGAAGTCCAGTCGTCGCGCAGGTCGAAGAAATACACGAAGCCGCGGTAGAGCAGCGCATTCTCGAGCGCCAGGAAGCCGACGATCAGGAAACCGAAGATCAGCGAGGCCAGCGCCGAGCCACGCTCGCCGAGGCCGTGGCTGCGCGTGATCAGTGTATTCGAGGCCCCGGTCTCGAAGGTGACCCGGGCCAGCAGCCAGGCCAGACTGCTGCCGATGACGAACGATACGACGCCGGCCGCAAGCGCGATGCGTGTACCGGCCACGAAGCACACCAGTGCGCCGAAGAACAGGATGACCAGCGTCGTGATGAGCCCGGCCGTGTTCCAGCTGAGCGCGAGCCAGTTCTCGCGCTCAGCGGACGGCACGCGTTCGAGTGCATGGTCCTCGATGGTGGCGATGAGATCGGGCGACGGCATGATCCGGTGATTAGAGCAGGAACACCCACCGGTCGCTGGTCGGTTCGAGCAGGCTGTTTGGCAAAAGAGGCCCGCGTTCCCGCCGAGAAATCGCCGTGTCCGTGGCGCCGCCCGGATGCCGCACGGCTGTCGGGGCCGGAGATCCGCTCGCGCTCGTCTGCGTGCGACCCGCTGCGGCCGGCGTGCCCGCAGCCTCAGCTCGAAACCGGCCAGGTGCGCAGCAGATGCTCGGCCGCGCGCATTGCGAGTGCGTGCACCGTGAACGTCGGGTTGACGCCGCCGCTGGTGGGAAAGAGCCCGGGACCCGCGACGACCAGATTCGGAATGCCGTGCACCTGGCCATGGCTGTTGGTCACCGACTCGTCCGCCGAACGGCCCATGGCCGTACCGCCCATGATGTGCATCGCGCCTCGCGGACCGGTCCAGACCTCACGGGCTCCGGCGGCCTCGAGAACCCGGCGCCCCTCGATCAGCGAGGCGCGCCAGAGTGCCTCCGATTCAGGATGCAGCTCGTGGTGCACGCGCGCGAGCGGCACGCCGTGAGGGTCGCGGGCCTCGGCGAGCGTGACCCGGTTGCCGGCGACGGGCAGGTCCTCGCAGACCGCCTGCATGCCGGCGAAGCCGCGCACCGCGCGGCGCATGAAGTCGTCGATCGCCGGACCGATGAGGTCCGCGCGCGTCGTCGCGATGCCGAGCAGGTCGTTTGGCTTGACGGCCTGCGCGATCATCCACTGGTAGCTGCCGAAGCCACCGGCCGCGGCATGCGTGGTCTTGTCGTAGCTGTCCTGGTTCACGAGCTGGCCGCCGAAGGCGCCCATGTGGGGCTCGGTGTCCTCGTCGAAAAGGGCGTACACGAGCCCTGCGGAGTGGGACATC
>CAYWMY010000319.1:0-3384 GCA_964459405.1 uncultured Steroidobacteraceae bacterium
CGACTGCAACGCGCTGATCGTCGGCATGCGCGACCTGCTCGACCGCAGCCTGTCGCCGAACGTGCAGCTCGAGTGCCGGCTCGAGCCGAGCCTCGGGCCATGCCGCGTCGATCCGGTACAGCTCGAGAGTGCGCTGCTCAATCTCGCCATCAATGCACGCGACGCAATGCCCGGCGGCGGTCGCCTCGTGATCGGCACGGACAACGAGATCCTGGGCAGCGAGGATCCGCGGCGACCGGCAGCATTGACGCCCGGCGAGTATGTCGTCATCAGCGTGCGGGACAACGGCACCGGAATGTCGCCGGAGACCACACGTCGCGCCTTCGAACCCTTCTTCACGACCAAGGAGCCCGGCAAGGGCACGGGTCTCGGGCTGGCGATGGTCTACGGGCTGATGCAGCAGTCCGGGGGTCTGGCCGCGATCGAGACGACGCAGGGCGAGGGAACGACGGTGCGCCTCTTCATTCCGAACGCCCTCGGCCGGTACTCCGGACCGCCGGCGAAGGACACGCATGCCGACGATCACGAGTAGCACCCCGGCGCAGCAACACCCGGCGGAGGGCACAGGGGGCGGCAACCGGCTGTTCGTCGTCGACGACGACAGCGATGCGCTCGATCTCGTGCGCAGCGTTGCGACACAGGCGGGTTACTGCGTCGAGACCACGACATCGGCCGAAGCCATGCTGCAATCCATGGCGGCCTTCGATCCGACACTGATTCTCGTCGATCTGCAGATGCCAGGCACGGATGGCATCGCCCTGCTGCGCGAGCTCGGTCAGCGCCGCTGTCGCGTGCCGGTCGCGGTCGCGAGCGGCATGGATGCACGCGTGCTCTCCGGCGCGGAGCAGTTCGGCCTGTCCGTAGGCCTCGACATCGTTGCCGCGCTCGGCAAGCCCGTGATGCTGGATGACCTCGAGGCGCTGCTGCTCCGCCAGCGGCGCACCGACCAGCCACTCGATCCGCAGCACCTGGCGCGCGCCGTGGATCGCGGCCAGCTGCTCGTGCACTACCAGCCCAAGGCGGAGCTTCGACCGGAGGGCTGGCTGTTCTCGGGTGTCGAGGCGCTGCTGCGCTGGCGGCACCCGGAATACGGGCTCGTCTACCCGGACCGGTTCATTCCGCTCGCCGAGGAACACGGGCTCATCGGTGCGATGACCGACTGGGTGCTGCAGTCCGGTCTCGCCGACCTGGCTGCCTGGCGACGCGAGGGCCTGCGCGCACGGCTCGCCGTCAATCTGTCGGCGGGGCTCGTCGCCGACATCGAGTTCCCCGACCGGCTGGCCGCGCTGCTCGCGGAACACGGAGTGGACAACGACCAGCTCACACTCGAGATCACGGAGACCGCCGCGCTGAGCCGGCCTTCGCGCACGCTCGACATCCTCACACGGCTCCGGGTCAAGGGCTTCGGCCTGTCGCTCGATGATTTCGGCACGGGCCATTCCTCGCTGACGCAGCTCTACCGGATGCCCTTCAACGAGCTCAAGATCGACAAGTCGCTGGGGCTGGCACTGGGCCGCGAACGCGAGGCGCAGACCATGGTGCGTTCCATGGTCGATCTCGCGCACAACCTGGGTCTCACGGTCTGCGCGGAGGGTGTCGAGACGCCCGCCGCGCTGCAGTTCCTGGAGCGGGTCGGCTGCGACCACGCCCAGGGCTACCTGCTGGCCCGTCCAATGCCGGCCGCCGAGGCACGCGCGCTGCTCGGCACGCTCACTGCCGCGAAGCGGCTGCACACCGCTGGCTGAAGCGCTGCCCGGTTCCTGGAGCGACGGGCCGGCACGCCGCGGCGGTCCTGCGCGCACGAAAGTGCGGCGGACCGCCGGCCCCTCGGGAGCCCGTCCGCCGCTCGAATTCCTTCGTGGCTGAATCGCTCGCGGCGGGGGATCCGATTTCGTGCCGCGTGCTGGAGTCTGAATCGGCACGGTCGGCACCCGGCTTGAGCCCCGCGGCGTGAACGTGTCCACAGAACGCGATGCGGCACGCGCGGTCGCATGATGGCTCGGCGCCTCCATGCCTCCATGCCTCCATGCCTCGATGCCTCGATGCCCGCCGCGACGGTCGATCGTGGCGGAGCCTGTTCCATCGTAGAATGCGGCGGGCCATGCGTGCCCCCCGCATCCTGCTGCTGCTCGCGGCGCTCGTACTCGGCCTGCCGCTCCTGGCCGTCGGCGGCACGCTGCTGCTCGTACGCCTGGGCGCCTTCGATGCGACCCTCGAACGCACGCTCTCACGCACGCTCGCCACGCCGGTGGCCCTCGACGGATTTCGCGTGTCGCTCGGGAAGAGGCCGCGCATCGCGCTCGAAGGTCTCACGGTCGGTGCGCCGGGTGCGGCCCTGATCGAGGGCGCCGACGCGGCTGTCACGCTGCCCTGGCGCGCGCTGGCGGGCGAGTTCTTGCACCAGCACGCCGTGGTCATCGACGCCGGCCGGCTGAACCTGCGCGTGGACGCGGCGGGGCGGGACAACTGGACGGCACTCGCCGAGCGGGTCCTGGATCTGCTGGGCGAGGGGCCTGCGGCGTTCCGCGTCGATGTGCTCGAGATGAAGGATCTGCGCCTGCGCTATGAGGACACGCCGCGCAGGCTCAGGCTCGACGTCGCGGGCTTCGCGCTCACGGCCACCGGGCTCGTGCCGCGTGAGCCGTTTCCGGTCGAGCTGCGCCTGGCCGCGACCTTCGATCCCTGGTCCGGTCACGGGCGCCTCGCCGGCAAGGCGCGGCTCGACCCCGACCGCGGCCGTTACGCGATCGACCTCGATCGGTTCACGATCTGGGCGGGCGGCGGCGGGCTCCCGATCGCGGGTGTCGAAGCCACGGGCCGGATCGAGGATCTCGCCTACGACCTCGAGGCCGACCGCGCCGACATCCGGCGCGCGCAGGGCATCTTCGCCGGCGTCGCGTTCGAGGTGCGGGGCACGGTCGCACGGGTCACCACCGATCCCGCCGTCGAGCTGCGGCTCAAGAGTGCGCCCTTCGCGCCGGGACCCTTCGCCGAGGCGCTGGGGCTCGAGCTGCCCGCGACCACGGATCCGAAGGCGCTCTCGCGCGTGCAGTTCGAGGCCACCGTGCACGCGAGCAGCGCCGAGCTCGCGGCGCGCGACCTCGTCGCGGAGATCGACGACACGCACGCGACCGGGTCGGTGACCCTGCCGCTCACGGGCGGGGCCGCGCCGCGCATCGTGCTGCACGCCGATCGCATCGACCTCGACCGCTACCTGCCGCCCGGCCAGGCCGGCAAGCCCGCGGCAACGGGCAGCGAGGCGACGCTGGAGGCAAGCCTCGCCACGTTGCGCACACTCGACGTGGACGCCGACATCACCATCGACGAGGCCCGGGCGGCCGGCGCGCGCCTGCGCGGGCTGCGGCTGCGCGTGGAGCCTGACGT
>CAYWMY010000320.1:0-3373 GCA_964459405.1 uncultured Steroidobacteraceae bacterium
CTGCCGCGGGACCGCGGCGAGACGCCATGTCACGGCGCTGCAACACCGCTGTCGCAGTGGCGCCGCCTGCAGGATGGCCCGCGCGGCGATGCGGCTGTCGCCGTGACCCGCATTCAGGACGGTGAGCGCGGTCACGCGGCAGCGACGTCGTTGCGCAGGTACACCGGCAGCGCCTGCTCCGCCGGTAAGACCCGGCCAGCGGTCACGGCACCCGCCGCGATGCGCGCCACGTCGGCCGCCGCGGGCAGCAGCCCGGCCGCCACGCGACCGGGCGGCAGACCGAGCCGCGCCGCGAGTCCGGCGTGCGCACTGAATCCGTGGCCGGCCCCGAACCAGTCGCCGGGTCGCGGCAGTCGCAGCTTCTCCGGCGCCACCACGCACTCCGCGCCGAGCGCCTCGGGTGCCGCGTCGCCGTGTGCCGCAAAGGCACCCGAGTAGACCTCGCACATGCGTGCGTCCATGCAGACCAGCACCAGCGTCGCGGCATATTCGCGGATCGCGCGCAGCGCGACGGCCTGCAGGTCCGACACGGGCACCACCGGCAGTCCGAGGCCGAACGCCAGCGCTTGGGCGACACTCGCCGCGATGCGCACGCCCGTGAAGGCGCCGGGTCCGCATCCGAAGGCGATCGCATCGAGCTCCGGCAGCCGCACCCGCGCCGTGGCGAGCAGCTCGTCGACCATCGGCAGCAGCAGCTCGGCGTGACCGCGCACCGGAACCGAGCCGCGCTCCAGGACCTCGCCATCCAGCCACAGCGCCGCTGAGCAGGCCTCGGTCGCCGTATCGAGCGCGAGGATCCTCATGCCGATGCCCGCGCCTCCGGGGCCCGCCCGGATGCAGCCACGCGGGCGAGGTGCTGCACCAGGAACGCCAGCGCTTCGGCACGATCCTGCGTCACCGGTGCGGGCGGCAGCGACCGCAGGAAGCTGCGTCCGTAGCTGCGGGTGCGCAATCGCGGATCGCACAGCACGACGACGCCGAAGTCACCGCGGTCGCGGATCAGCCGGCCGAAACCCTGCTTCAGCGCCAGCACCGCCTGCGGGAGCTGCTGTTCCAGGAACGGATTGCCACCGCGCGCGCGAACGGCCTCGAGTCGCGCCTGCAGCAGCGGGTCGTCGGGTGCCGCGAACGGCAGCTTGTCGATCACCACGACCGCGAGCGCGTCGCCGCGCACGTCGACGCCCTCCCAGAAGCTGGAGGTACCGAGCAGCACGGCCCGCGGCGTGGCGCGGAAACGCGCGAGCAGCTGCTCCCGCGGTGCTTCGCCCTGCACCAGCAGCGTGTACCCGTCCGCGAGCCGCCCGTCGGCACGCAGCAGCCGGGCCGCCTCGGCGAGCGCACGGTGACTCGTGAACAGCAGGAAGGTACGACCGGCCGCCGTCTCGATGAACGGCAGGGCCTCGGCCACCACCGCGGCCGTGTGTGCGCGATCCGCCGGGTCCGGCAGACCGCGCGGCAGGAAGATGCGCGCCTGGGAACGATAGTCGAAGGGGCTGTCGATGCGCAGCGTCCGCGCGTCGTCCGCGCCGATGCGCGACGTGAAATGACCGAAGTCCTCGCCGACCGCGAGCGTCGCGGACGTGAACACCCATGCGCAGGGCCTTGCCTGCATCAACTCCCGAAGGCGCCCGGCCACCTCGAGCGGCGTGAACTGCAGCGTGAACGAACGCGCATGCAGCTCGACCCAGCGCACGCCACTCGCGGGATCCAGCTCCTGGATCGTGCGCAGCGTCGCCGCCAGCTCCACGGCGCGGCGCTCGCACTGACGCAGCGCGGGCTCCTCGCCACCCAGCGCCTCCAGATCCGCCTGCAGTGCGTCGAGCCTGCCCACCGCCACGTCGAGGGCCTCGACGAAAGCCGCCGGCAGCTGCTGCCAGGCCACACGCTCGGCCCCGCGCGGCAGTTCGGCGGTCGCATGCGCGAACGCCTGCTCGAGCGCCAGCAGTGCCGCGCGGGTCGTCGAATTGGCGAGCCCGGCGCGCGTCAGCTCCGCGAGCACATCCCGCGCCAGCGCCACCGCCTGCCGGCTGCCGGCCGAAAGGCCGAAGAACTGCAGAGCCGTGTCGGCCACCTGATGGGCCTCGTCCAGGATCACCGCGTCGGTGCCGGGCAGCAGATCACCGAATCCTTCCTCCTTGAGCGCGAGGTCCGCGAGCAGCAGGTGATGGTTGACGACCAGGACGTCCGCGGCCTGCGCTTCGCGTCGGGCGGCGATCACATGGCAGCGTCCGAACTCCGCGCAACTCTGTCCCAGGCAGTTCTCGCGGGTCGAGGTGACCTGTGCCCACAGCGGATCGGCATCGGACAGGAAATCCAGCTCCGCGAGATCACCGGACCGGGTCCGCCGGCCCCAGTCGCGGATGCGTTCAAGCCGGCGCGAGACATCGCGTCCGAGACCCGGCAGTTCCGGATTCGCGGTCGCGAGCGCGAGACGGTGGCGACACAGGTAATTCGTGCGTCCTTTGAGCAGCGCGACCCTGACGGGCCTGCCCAGCGCGCGCGCCAGCACCGGCAGATCCCGGTGGTACAGCTGGTCCTGCAGCGTGCGCGTGCCCGTCGAGATGATCACGTGACACCCCGCGAGCAGCGCGGGCACGAGGTAGGCGAAGGTCTTGCCGGTGCCGGTGCCGGCCTCGACCACCAGCGTCTGGCGCCGCGCGATCGCCTCGGCGACGAAGGACGCCATGAGCTGCTGTTCGCCGCGTGGCTCGAAGTTCTCGAGCGCGGCCGCGAGCGGTCCGTCCGGACCCAGCAGCTCGGCGAAATCCGCGCTCATGGGCTCTCGCGCCAGGCCGGCCCGCTTGGGACGGACACGGAGCGGCCACCGGCAGCGCGTGATAGGGACGTCGCGATCACGGGAGCATTCCCAGAAGTCCGAACAGAGATGCCCGGCGAGTTTAATGAGCTCTGCGGCACTGCGAACGGCGAATTGCTGCGGCGGCATGGCGCGGTCTGCGAAATGCGGGGAACCGCGGCAGATATGCACCGGTCGGGCGTTGCGCGTCGGAATCGCGCGCGGCCCGCGGGTCCACCGCTCACACCGGTCTGCGAGCACGCCGCATGACTCAAGAGCTCGCCCTGACAGGCGCCATCGCTGCGGAATTGCCGCGCAACCGGCGGCAGGTCCATGCATCGCTCGCGAGCCCGCCGTGCCGGGCGCAGACACCGGCATCGATGGCGTGCTGACCAGGACCATCCGTGCGGGACATGCGAGCCCATGCGCTGATTCGATATTTCGGCAATGCTCCGTTAATGGAATCGATCAGCGGCACTGCGGGGCAGCCGCGTTGACAACATACACCTGCAACTGAATGAAACTATTTTAAAACAGCACCATATGGTCAATTCCTTACACTAAGGATGAGATATCTGC
>CAYWMY010000321.1:0-3358 GCA_964459405.1 uncultured Steroidobacteraceae bacterium
CGCTGGCGCTTCACGTTCGCGGATGTCCGGCGCGTCGGTCCGGATCTGCGGCTGACGCTGGTGCCGTCGGAAGGAGGAGGGTGAGTGTTCACTGGAATCGTACAGGCGGTGGGCCGGGTGCACGCGGCGAGGGAGCGCGGCGGCGACGTCGTGCTCGAGATCGATGCGGGCGACCTGCCGCTCGATGGAGTCGGCATCGGCGACAGCATCGCCGTGGCCGGTGTGTGTCTGACCGTCACGCAGCTCGCCGCACGCGCATTCACGGCGGACGTCTCGCGCGAGACGCTCGAGCGCACGACGCTGGGAAGACTCGCACCGGGCGACGCCGTGAACCTCGAAGGCGCGCTGCGGGCCGGCCAGGCGCTGGGCGGACACTATGTGACCGGCCACGTCGACGGGGTGGCACGGGTCGTCAGCCTGCATCCCGAGGCGCGGTCCACGCGCGTGGTGTTCGAGGTGCCGCCGGAACTGTGCCGCTACATCGCCCCCAAGGGCTCCGTCACCGTCGACGGCGTGAGCCTCACCGTCAACGAGGCGGCGGGGCGGCGCTTCGGCGTGAACCTGATCCCGCACACGCAGTCAGTCACGACTCTGGGCGGGCTCACGGCGGGCAGCGAAGCGAACCTCGAAGTCGATATCATTGCGAGATATGTGGAGCGGCTGCAGATCTGCGACCGCACGGCGGAGCCGACATGAAGCTCAACACGACCGAGGAACTGCTCGAGGACCTGCGCGCCGGGCGCATGGTCGTCGTGATGGACGACGAGAATCGTGAGAACGAGGGTGACCTGCTCATGGTGGCCGAGCACGTTCGTGCCGAGGACATCAACTTCATGGCGCGCTACGGCCGCGGGCTGATCTGTCTGACGCTGACGCGTGAGCGCTGCCGTCAGCTCAGGCTGCCGCTCATGGTCTCGGACACCGACCAGTACCAGACGACCAACTTCACGGTATCGATCGAGGCTGCGGAGGGCGTGACGACCGGTATCTCGGCGCACGATCGCGCGCGCACCGTGCAGGCCGCGGTGCAGCGGGATGCACGCCCGGAGGACCTGCGCCAGCCCGGCCACATCTTTCCGCTCATGGCGCAGCCGGGCGGTGTGCTGACGCGCGCGGGCCACACCGAGGCCGGCTGCGATTTGGCGCGCCTCGCGGGCTGCGAGCCGGCGGCCGTGATCGTCGAGATCCTCAATGAGGACGGCACCATGGCACGGCGCCCGGATCTCGAGCGCTATGCCCGCGAGCACAGCCTCAGGATCGGCACCATCGCCGACCTGATCCGCTACCGGCTGCACAACGAGCGCTCGGTGGAATGCATCGCGGAGCGCGCTGTGGAAACGGAATTCGGCGTGTTCCAGCTGCACGTCTACGAGGACCACGTGCACAGCGACGTGCACCTCGCGCTGGTGCGCGGGCCTCTCGATGCCAGGCGGCCGCCTCTGGTGCGCGTGCACATCGCGGAGACGCTGCGCGACATGCTCGGCATCGTGCCGCACGGCTCCTGGTCGCTGCGTGCCGCGCTGGCGCGTGTGGCGGAGGAGGACAGCGGCGTCGTGCTGGTGCTGCGCACGCGGGAGTCGCCACGCGAGCTGGTCACGGCCGTGCAGGAGCTGGCGCGTCGCCAGGAGGGCCACCACGACAATGACGCGCCGGCCGTGCTGCGCACCTACGGCATCGGCGCGCAGATCCTGCGCGATCTCGGCGTGAGCAGCATGCGCGTGCTGTCGGCGCCCAAGCAGATGTACGGCCTTTCGGCTTTCGGGCTCGAAGTCGTCGGCTACGTCGACTGACTGGTCGTCTATACTGGCCGCAATGGAGCGGGCGGGAGTGCCATGGAGAACATCAGGATCATCGAGGGTGAACTGGTCGCGCGCGACCTGCGCTTCGCCATCGTCGCCGCGCGCTTCAACGATTTCGTCGTCGAGGCTCTGGTGCGGGGAGCCGTCGATGCGCTGCGGCGTCACGGCGCCACGGAGAAGCTGATCGAGCTCGTGCGCGTGCCAGGCTGTTACGACATGCCGCTCGTCGCACGGCGCCTCGCGGCCACGCGTCGCTATGACGCGATCATCGCGCTCGGCGTGGTGATCCGCGGCCAGACGGCGCACTTCGATTTCGTCGCTGGTGAATGCGCCTCGGGCCTCGCGCGCGCCTCGCAGGATTCCGGCGTGCCGGTCGCCTTCGGCGTGCTGACGACCGAGACGCTGGAGCAGGCGATCGACCGTGCCGGTGCCAAGGCCGGCAACAAGGGTGCGGACGCCGCGGTCTCGGTCATCGAGATGGTGAATCTGCTGCGCCGGATCGAGGCCTGACATGTCCACGGCGCCACGCGGCAGGGTGCGCGCCCGCAGCGCCGCGCGGCGGCTCGCGGTCCAGGCGCTGTACCAGTGGCAGCTCACGCACGAACCGTGGCAGGACCTGCACCAGCAGTACCTGGCCAGCGAGGAGGCGACCCGGGTCGACCCGGCGGCTTTCCGGCTGCTGCTGCAGGGCGTCTGCGAGCAGCGCGAGACGCTCGATGCGGAACTGGGGCGATACTCCGGCATCCCGGTGACGCAGCTCGATCCCATCGAGCACGCGATCGTCTGGCTCGGGCTGTATGAGCTGCTGCACGCGCCCGAGGTGCCTTATCGCGTGGTCATCAACGAGGCCGTGGAACTCGCGCGCAGGTTCGGCGCCACGGACGGTCACCGTTTCGTGAACGCGGTGCTCGACCGGGCCGCGGCTGTTCATCGCAGTGCGGAGCGTGCCGCCGTCGCCCGCGACGGCTGACCGGGCGGTGCGCATGGCGCTCGGCGAATTCGAGCTGATCGGCCGCTATTTCAACCGGCTCGGCGCGAGTCGGGCGGACGTGCTGCTCGGCGTCGGGGACGACGCGGCGCTGGTGGTGCCGCCCGCGGGGCAGGTGCTCGTCACCGCCCTCGACACGCTGGTCGAGGGCGTGCACTTCATGGCCGACGATCCGCCGGATTCGATCGGCCACCGTGCGCTCGCCGTGAATCTCAGCGACCTCGCCGCGATGGGTGCGACGCCGGCGTGGTTCCTGCTGTCGCTGTCGCTGGCGCACGTGGACGAGCGGTGGCTCGGCGGCTTCGCGGCGGGCATGGCTGCGCTGGCGACCCGGCACGGGGTGGCGCTGATCGGTGGCGACACGACCTCGGGGCGTCTGACCGTCTCCGTCAGGGTCATGGGGTTCGTGCCGCCCGGCCTGGCGCTGCGCCGCGATGGAGCCCGGGCCGGGGATGCGATCTTCGTGAGCGGCTCGGTGGGCGATGCGGCCGCCGGTCTGGCGCTGCGGCAGGGACGGCTCACGGGCCGCCCCGGAGACGTCGCGGCGCTGGAAGACCGCTACCTGAGACCG
>CAYWMY010000322.1:0-3342 GCA_964459405.1 uncultured Steroidobacteraceae bacterium
GTGATGCTTGATGAGCTGATCACTGCCGCACGCGCCGTGGCCGGTGCGCCCGGCGTCCGGGCCTTGCGCACGGGACCGGATCGCTGGCTCGAGATCGCCGGCCGGCTCGCCGAGGCCGGTGCCCGGCTGCTGTCGCTGTGGGCGTCGCGCGCCGGCGCCGCGACGGTGCACGCGGCATTTCTGCACGAGTCGGGCGCGCTCGTCGTCACGCTCGAGCTGCCGCCCGGCGAGTCGACCTATGCGAGCCTGTCGGAGCTGTTTCCGGCCGCGGCGCGCCAGCAGCGCGCCGCGGCGGATCTCACCGGCATCCGTGCGCGCGATGCCGACCGCCGCCCCTGGCTGCGCCATGCGGCCTGGCCCGCGCACTTCCACCCGCTCGACCCGGCTTCGCGAGCTGACGCGGGGGAAGACGGCGGTGCGCCGGAGGCCGACAACTACGCTTTCGTGCGCGTGACCGGGGACGGCGTGCACGAGATCGCCGTGGGTCCGGTGCACGCCGGCACCATCGAGCCGGGCCATTTCCGCTTCTCCGTCGTCGGCGAGAAGGTATTGAAGCTCGAGGAACGGCTCGGTTACGCCCACAAGGGCATCGAGCGGCTGTTCACGCGCACGCCGGCACTGCAGGCCCACCGGGTCGCTGCGAGAATCTGCGGTGACTCCGCGGTCGCATTCTCCTGGGCCTGGTGTCAGGCGCTCGAAGGCATCGCCGGGGCTGCCGTGCCTGAGCGTGCAGCGTGGCTGCGCGCCATCGCGCTCGAGAGCGAACGCATCGCCAATCACCTCGGCGATCTCGGCGCGCTGGGGAACGATGCCGGATTCGCGTTCGGGCTCGCGCAGTTCTCACGGCTCAAGGAGCTGTGGCTGAGACAGCTGCAGGTCACGCTCGGACAGCGCTATCTGTTCGATTTCGTCGTACCGGGTGGCACTGCGAGGGACACTGGTGCGGACGGCCTGCGGGCGCTGGCCGCCTGCGCGCGCGCCATCGGTGCCGAGGCCGCGACGGTCCGCGAGATCTACGACGAGCATGCGGGCGTGCGCGATCGCTTCGTCGGCGCGGGCGTACTGACGCCGGATCTGGCGCGGCGGCTGGGTGTCATCGGACTCGCGGGGCGCGCGAGCGGGCAGGAGCTCGATCTGCGGGTCGACCTGCCATGTGAGCCTTACATGCGTCTCGAAGTGCGCCGGGCGCTCTGCAGCGACGGTGATGTCGCGGCCCGCGTGCAGGTCCGGTTCGAGGAGCTGTTCGAGTCGATCCGCCTGATCGACCGCGGCTGCGAATCGATGCCCCGGGGAACGACCCGCATCGACGTGGCGGCGCCGGCGCGGGATGCCGCGGGCATGGGCCTGATCGAAGGCTGGCGCGGTCCCGTGATGATCTGGCTGGAGACGGGGGTGGATGGTTCGATCCGGCGCTGCCACCCGCACGACCCGTCGTGGGCGAGCTGGCCCGCGATCGAGCACGCGATCATCGGCAACATCGTTCCGGACTTTCCGCTGATCAACAAGTCCTTCAATCTGTCCTACAGCGGACACGATCTCTAGTCGCGAGGCAGTCGGGGTATTGCCCATGTGGAAGACACTGCGCCAGATCTCGCGTGTCGGGATCGTCACCGAGCCGGCACCTGCGGCCGATCCGGACCTGCGGCTCGAGGAACGGCTGCAGGCGCGCATCCGTGAGGTCCTCGGCCGCGCGCTGTGCATCCGGCAGGTCGACGCCGGTTCCTGCAATGGCTGCGAGCTCGAGATCCACGCGCTCAACAATCCCCTCTACAACATCGAGGGACTGGGCATCCGCCTGGTCGCGAGCCCGCGCCATGCGGACCTGCTGCTGGTCACCGGTCCGGTCACGCGCAGCATGGAGGTGGCGCTGCGGCGCACGTATGAGGCGATGCCGGACCCGAAACTGGTCATGGCGGTTGGAGACTGCGGCTGCACAGGCGGGATCTTCGGTGAAAGCTACGCCTGCCGCGGCGCCGTGTCGAAGGTGATCCCCGTCGACGTCGTGGTGCCCGGCTGTCCGCCGTCACCCCTACAGATCCTGTCCGGCATCCTGGCTGCGATCTCGGAGTCGTCGAAGCGATCCCCGTAGGGGGAAACAGGCGTCTGTGGGCGCAAGGTCGTGGTGTGCGTCCGCGCGCCACGTTCCCGCAGGGCGAAACGGCCTGGGGGCGGGCGAGCGCCGAGCGTGATGGGGCGAGGGTCGACCGGGGCAGGTGGTCTGCCTGTTGCTCAGGCTTCCTTCCCGGCTCGTGGCAGGCCGCTCGTGCGATCGATTGCGCTTTCCACGGGTCCGTGGCGGCTGTCGACGACGACCATGACGTCGGAACGCGACTCCGCCAGCACATGGCTCGTATAGCTGCCCAGGAGCAGTTCCTCGGTCATGTGGGTGCCGTGCTTGCCCATGACCACGAGGTCACAGTCGTAGGAGATCTCATGCGCGACGATCTGTTGCACGACGTCGCCGTGGTTCACCAGCGCGGTGTAACGCTCCGGTTCCAGTCCGACGCCCGCGGCGAGTTCGTGCAGCCTGTCGAGGTGCCTGCTTGCGGTGGTGACGCGGTTCATCTGGATCACGTCCTCGCTGACGTCGGCGAGGTGCAGCAGCCGCTCGAGCGGTGAATCGTAGATGTGCAGCAGAACGAGCTCGGCGTCGGGTGCCACGGCGCGCACCGTGGAGAGTTCGAGTGCCGATGCCGGAGAGAAATCGACGGCGACGAGGGCGCGCGAGTAGGGTTGCTCGCGGCTCTCGCGGACGACGAGCACGGGCCGCGTACTCGTGCGCAGCACCCGGGATGCGGTCGATCCGATGAGGACACGCTGCACGAATCCGGCACCGTGCGCGCCGACCAGGATCAGGTCCACGTCGTGCTCGTCGGCGAAGGTCCGGATGGCGCTCGTCGCGCGGCCTTCCTCGATGTGGATGGACGCGGCGACGCCGAGATTCCGTGAGGGGTCGGAGGCGATGGCCTGCAGGGCCCGGCGCTGGCGTTCCGCAGCCTGTTCGGCGAGGCGTGCGGCGTCGCCGGTGACGAACTCGCGCAGCCAGGACAGGGGATCCAGCCCCAGCGCGTGCACGATGCTGTAGCGCGCGCCGGTGACCGCGGCGATCTGGAAGCCGCGGTCGACGGCCCGCAGCGACGGGTCGGAAAGATCGGTGGCGGCCATCACGTGGGAGAGCGTTCTCATGATGTCCCGGTCTTCTCCTGGTGAATACACGGACACCGTGGGCGCGGCGCCGGTTGCGACATCGTTCGTTGGATATAGCACGTTGCCAGCGAGTGGTGGAGCAGGCCGGCATCGTGCCGGTCCTGAAGGGTTGCAGCGCGAGGCCCGGGCTGTGGC
>CAYWMY010000323.1:0-3296 GCA_964459405.1 uncultured Steroidobacteraceae bacterium
GCCGCGCACCAGGATCTCGCCGCGGCCCCCCACCGGCGCATCGGTGCCGGCCGCCGGGTCGAGGATGCGCACCTCGAGTCCGGGCAGCGGACTGCCGAGACGCGTGATGCGCCGCTCCAGCGGCTCGTCCAGCGAACTGGTGCAGACGGTACCGGCAGTCTCCGTCATGCCGAAGGTGCCGACCTGGACGGCCCGCGGCATGGCGTTCATCACCGGACCCGCGACTCCGGGCGGCTGCATGGCGAAATTCGAATTCATGAGGCGGACCCGTCGCAGGTTCCGCTTCGGGAAGTCGGGGTGATAGATCAGTCCCTGCATGATGGTCACGAAGGTGGGATAGGTCGCCGTGACGCGGTGCTCCTCGAGCAGCCGCAGCGCCACGCCCGGGTCGAAATGGCCCATGGTCACGTAGGTGCCACCCACGTCGAAGATCGCGAGCATCGGCAGCACCGCCGCGATGTGGCACATCGGCAGCGGCGACCACATGCGGTCCCGGTGGGTCAGCCGGTAGCGGTGCCGGCCGAGCGCAATGGAGTTGCGCACCTGGGCTTCGTGCGTGATCAGGCAGCCCTTGGGATTGGCCGTGGTGCCCGACGTATACAGCATCAGCGCCACGTCGCGCACGCGCACGCCGAGGCGCGCACGATGAACCTCGAGTTCCGGCACGGATGCCGCGGCGCGGTCGAACTCGCGCTGCGGGATGAAGCCCGGCGGCTTCGCACGGCCCTGCATCACGACGTTGCGCAGCTTCGGTGTGGCGGGCAGGTTCAGGTGCCGTGGATCCGACGCCTGCGCGAGGCCCGGCAGGGCCGCGCGCAGGCGCTCGACGAAATCGACGTGCTCGGCCACGGCGTCGGTGGTCACGATGGTCACGAGGTCGCCGTTCTCGATCACGTACGCGAGCTCGTTGTGCCGGTAGCGTGCATTCATCGGCACGATCACGGCGCCGCACAGGGCTGCCGCGAAAAACACCTCGACGAACTCGGGGCAGGTGTGCATCAGGATCCCGAGGTGGTCGCGCGGGCGCACGCCCAGCGCGCGCAGGCTGCGCGCGCGGGCGAGTGCGCGCGCGGCGAGTTCGGCATAGGTGAAGCGGCTCTCGGGGAAGACCAGCGCGAGACTGTCGGGAAAGCGGTCGGCAGCCGACAGCAGCAGGTCACCGATGGTCGTCACGTTGATGCGCAGCGCCGCGAGGTCCTCGCCGGCTGCGTCTGCCGCGGCCACGCGCGGGCGCGCTGTGGCTGACCGGCGGGCGGGCCTGGATCCGGCCTTGCGTGCGGGCGTCTGAGCTGCGAGCGGTTTCCCCGTCCTCTTTCGTGCCGCCATTCGGTCCCCCTCGAATCTGGGCGGTACTGGCCGCTCGGCATCGCGACGTACCGTTTCGCGACGACACTAACACGCTGTGCGACGCGAAGAAACAATCAGGTCTGTTTGTTTAGATCGCGGTGCCGGAGCTGCCGGGCGGGGTCCTGGAGGGGTGGCGACTACGCCGCGGCCGGGGCGGGATCGAACTCGATGTGCAGCTCCCTCAGTGCTCGCAGCATGAGCCCCGGCATGTGCTGGAAGTCATTCCTGCCGGGGGCCAGGCGGATGTTGTGGCAGCGCCGCAGCAGGGCCTGGAATCCCCGGTAGAGTTCGCGACGCGCAAGGGGCGCGCCGACGCAGGCGTGCAGCCCCGAGCCGAAAGCGAGATGGGAGCCTGAATTGGCGCGTTCGAGGTCGAACGCCGCGGGGCAGGCGAAGTGGCTGACATCCCGGTTGGCCGCGCCGAACCGCACGTGCACCAGCGCATTGGCGGGGATCTTCACGCCACCCAGTTCCACCTCGCAGGTGGTCACCCGGTACAAGCCCTGGACCGGCGACTGCAGCCGCAGGGTTTCCTCGATGAGCGCGGGCAGGTGGCGGCCGGGGTTGCTCATGAGCAGCGCGTACTGGTCGGGGTTCTGGCACAGCAGCAGCACGCCTTCCGACATCGCATTGGTGGCGGTCTCGCTGCCGCCCACGAAGATGTCCGAGATCAGGTGCGAGGCGATCTCGGCGTGGCTGAGCGTCGTGCCGTCCTCGAAACGGGTATTCACGAGGTCCGACAGGATGGAGCCATTCGGCCGCCGGCGCAGGTCCTCGACGATGTCGACGAAGTAGTGCTGGAACGCGATTTCCTGCCGGATGCTCTCAGCCTCCTCCTCGGGAGTCTGCATCATGCTGAAACGTTTCACCCAGGCGTCGGTCCAGCGCTTGATCATCCAGATGTCGTCGATCGGTACACCCACCTGGCTGCAGATCGCCATGAGCGGCAGTGGCACACACAGCGCCTGCACGATCTCGCAGCGGCCGTCCGCGGCGAAGGCGTCGACCAGCTCTTCGGCCGTCGTCGCGACGAACGGATCGATCTCCATGATTTTCTTCGCACGCAGTGCGTTGTTGAACAGTGCCCGCACCGCGCGGTGCCGGGGGTTGTCCATCAATGACAGCGTCGGCGTCGGCACCCAGCCCTCGGATTCGTAAAGCTCGCGTGCCCGCCGCGTGCGTTCCGGCTCGACCATCTCGCGCATGCGCTCGATGGTGCGGCCGCTGCTGAAGCGTACCGGGTCCAGCAGGATGCGGCGGATGTCCTCATAACGCGTCACGACGTGGAAGCCGGCGCGGCGGTCGAAGAATACCGGCGCCTCGCGGTGCAGCCGCTCGTAGACGGGGAAGGGGCACTCCTGCACCCCGGGATCGAGGAAGCTCAGTTCATCGAGCGGCGTCTGGTCGTGCATGCCGGAAGCCCCGGGTCCGGTTCACGCCGCCGGGGTGGGTACCCGCGGCGGGAACCGGCCACTAGCGGTCGTACGAAGGATCGGACCTGCCCTTGCAGCCCCACGTGAAGTTGAAGCCATCGGCATCGCCGAAGCGGCCCGTCGCCGGGTCGAGCCTCGTGAGATCCAGCACGACGCGCCGGTGCGCGATGCGCCACTCGCCGTTGCGCCTCTCGAAGCGGTCGACATAGCGGTTGAAGACGGTCGCATTGACGCCGCCGGCCTCACTGAACGAGATGCAGTAGGTTTCCGTGAACGCAACGTCGCCCCGCAGATCGCAGGTGTGATTCGCGATCACGTGCTGGCACGGGATGTCCTTGAGATAGTCGACGATGTAGTCGGCGAAGTCGATGCCACGGCCGGTGAACATGCCGTGCTCATCGATTGCGTCCTCGTGGTAGACGGACTTCAGCAGCTCGCGGTCGCCGCGATCGACACCTCGGCAGTAGCGCGTCAGCACCTCGCGGATCTTGTCGCGGTCGAGCAGGGCACGCAGTT
>CAYWMY010000324.1:0-3270 GCA_964459405.1 uncultured Steroidobacteraceae bacterium
TCGTCGGCCTGTTGCCGGGCGAGCTGTTCGTCCACCGCAACGTGGCCAACGTGGTGGTGCACACGGATCTGAACTGCCTTTCGGTCCTGCAGTACGCGGTGGACGTACTGCGCGTCGAACACGTGATCGTCTGCGGGCACTATGGTTGCGGCGGCGTCGCCGCAGCCTGGCGCGCGGCGCCGCTGGGCCTCATCGACAACTGGCTCAGGCACGTGCAGGACGTCGCGCAACGCCACCGCGACCAGCTGCATGGACTCGATGAAACGGCACTGACGGACCGGCTCTGCGAGCTCAATGTCCGCGAAGGCGCCATGAACGTCGCGCGCACGACCATCGTGCAGGACGCCTGGCGCCGCGGCCAGCCGCTGGCCGTGCACGGCTGGGTCTACCGGCTGCAGGACGGCGGGCTGTGTGAACTGGGCATCGACATCCGCAGCGCCGACGAGCTCGAGGCGCTGCGCTCCGGGATCGTGCCGCGGCTGGCGTGAGCGCCACCCCGGCGGCCTGCCCTCAACTCGCGCCGTGCGCGCCGGGTCCCGTCAGCATGCGCCGTACCGCGCGTACGACGATCACCACCACGATCACGACCAGGGCGAGCGCCAGCACCGGCACCAGCACTGCCAGCACGGACAGCAGCAACGCTCCGCCGAACTCGCCGGTGGCCAGGACCGGATTGCCGAGCCCCCCGGTCGTGGCCGACGACTTCGCGCGCAGCAGCGTGGTGACACCCTGGGTCAGTCCGGCGGCGCCACCGCCGGCAACGACGGCGGCAGTCCAGCGGATCAGCGGCGGCAGCTCCCACAATGGTGCCGCCACCATGAAGGTGCCCGCGACGACCGCCACGGGTGCCGCCAGCAGGTCGAGCAGGTTGTCGATGCCCGGAATGTAGTAGGCGGCGGCTTCCGCGACGGCTGCGACCGCGAACATCGCCACGGCCGGCGCCGTGCCGAGCCACTCGAATCCAGGCGCCAGCGGAATCGTGCCGAAGTATGCGGCCACCGACACGACCAGGAGCGGCAGGAACACCCGCAGACCGACGGCCGCTGCGAGTGCCACGCCGAGCGCCAGCGACAGCAGGATTCCAGTCGCGTCCATGTCGAACGCCGGGACCTCCTCCGGACCGCAGCCTCAGCCCGCTGCGCCGGACTCGAAAGAGCGCAGCGCCTCGTCGAGCCGCACGACCCCGACCACCCGCATGCCCTCCGGCTCCTGCCGCGGAACATTCGCACGGGGTACGACCGCCCACCTGAAGCCGTGCTTCGCCGCCTCGCGCAGCCGCTCCTCCCCGTACGGCACGGGGCGGATCTCTCCGGCGAGGCCGATCTCGCCGAAGCATACGAGATCCTGTGCGAGCGCGTGCGAGCGCAGGCTCGACACGGCTGCAGCAACCATCGCGAGATCGGCAGCGGTCTCCTCGACCCGCACGCCGCCCACGACGTTCACGAACACGTCGTGCGCATGCAGTGCAAGACCCGCGTGCCGGTGCAGCACGGCGAGCAGCATCGCGAGACGGTTGCTCTCGAGGCCGAGCGTGACGCGTCTCGGGCCCGCCGCATGCGACGGATCCACGAGAGCCTGCACCTCGATGAGCATCTGGCGCGTACCCTCCCGGATCACCGTCACGACCGAACCCGGCACGGGCTCCTCGTGCCGCGACAGGAAGATGGCCGAAGGGTTGCGCACCTCTTTCAGCCCCTGGTCGGCCATCGCGAACACGCCGATCTCGTTCGCCGCGCCGAAGCGGTTCTTGACCGCACGTACGATGCGGAACCGGCTGCCTGAATCGCTCTCGAAGTACAGCACGGTATCGACCATGTGCTCCAGCACGCGCGGTCCGGCGATCGTGCCTTCCTTGGTCACGTGACCGATGATCAGAATCGCGGTGCCGGTCCGCTTGGCATGCTGCACCAGGCGCGCGGCCGACTCGCGGACCTGCGACACGGCACCCGGCAGCGCATCGACCGCTTCGGTCACGACCGTCTGGATGGAGTCCACGATCACGACACGGGTCTGGCGTGCGGTGGCCTCGTCCAGGATGCGCTCGATGCTGGTGTCGGCGATGATGTCCAGCGGAGCCTCACCACGCTCGATGCGGCATGCGCGCTCGCCGACCTGCTGCAGCGACTCCTCACCGGTCGCATACAGCACGGGAGCCTGCCCGGCCAGGTGCGTCGCGGCCTGCAGCAGCAGAGTCGACTTGCCGATCCCCGGATCACCGCCCAGCAGGATCACGGACCCGGCCACCAGTCCACCACCCAGCACACGGTCGAGTTCCACCATGCCCGTCGACCATCGGTCCACGCGCTGCTCGCGCAGGGCCCGCAGACCGGTCGGCGGCGGCGCGGCGGGCCGGGATCCATCGCCGGCGCCGCGCCGTGCACGCGGTTCGGTGAAGCGTCGCAGGGAATTCCAGGCGCCGCAGGCCGCGCACTGCCCCTGCCACTGCCCGGCCTCTGCGCCGCAGTCCGAACAGACGTAACTCGTGCGAGCCTTGGCGACCATGAGCAGTGCGGCGGATCCCCGGGCGACCGGCAGGGGATGCTAGTGCCGTCGCCCGCAAATATCCACGCATTCCGCCGATTCACACGTCGTGCCGGCCGATTCGGCCACCGCTCCGGGCGCAGTCGCAACACTGCATCGCAACTGCACCCGCCGGCGAGGACAGCGGATGAGCCCCTCACCGGTTGCCGGAGCAGGGCCGCACGGAGCGTGGAACAGTTCGCGAAATCCGATGCAACGCTTTGAAATGTCCGCGATGAGAGTTTCGGACCGACATGTGAGCCATTATCATCCGCGCATGCCTGCAAACCGACCGACGCTGGACTGACAGTGGCCGATTCACCGCTCGGCCGCTGGCTGCGCCAGCTCACACCCGCCCGCCGACCTTCTCAGGAACCGGGTGCAACGCCCGTCGCGGCGCGGGAGCGGCGTGAACCACCACGTCGCGCGGACGCCTCGATCGAGCCGGCTGATGCGCCGCGGCGCCTGGCCTTGCGCCCAGGTGAGCGGCTGCGCGGCTACACGATCATCCGCGAAGTCGGACGCGGCGCGATGGCGACCGTCTACCAGGCACGCCATGATGCCGATGGCGCGATCGCCGCGCTCAAGGTGCTCACGATGGCGCCGGACGGTCTGGAGGGCCTCGATGATGCTCGCCTGCGCCTGCTGCGCGAGGCCGAGGCCGCAGGCCGCATCCAGCACCCGGACATCGTGCAGGTCATCGAGGCGGGCGAAGAGCGTGGCATCGTCTTCCTGGCGATGGAATTCGTC
>CAYWMY010000325.1:0-3262 GCA_964459405.1 uncultured Steroidobacteraceae bacterium
CAGCTCACGCGCACGCGCCAGGAGCGCAACAGCCTGTTCGAGACCGAGCCGGTCTACTACGACGGCGAGCGTTACGGGATCACGCTGCAGCAGCCGCTCTTCGACTGGCGCCGGATCCGGCAGTACCAGTCGAGCCGGGCGCTGATGCGCCAGAGCGCACACGAGTTCTCGGGCACCGCATCCGAGGTCCGCTTCGATGCCATCGACCGCTACCTGACGGCGCTCTCGGCCGCGGAGAAGCTCCGGCTCGCACGCCAGGAGGAGCAGACGCTGGCCACGCAGCGCGACCAGCTGCAGAGCCTGTTCAAGCGGCAGATCCTGCGCGGCCGCGCGTTGCTCGCGTCGCGTGAGCGCGCCGACACCGCGCAGGCACAGCGGCTCGCGGCCGAGGCCGAGTATCGCGTCGCGCGCGATGCACTTGGTGAACTCGCGGGCCGTCCGGTGGAGACCCTTGCGGGGCTCGCGGAGGACGCGGTGTTGCCGGGGGTCGAGGCCACGCTCGCGGTCGCCGAGGCGAGGAGCGCCAGCGCGAACGCGATGCTGCTGGCGCGGCGCGAAGCGGCCGATCGGGCCCGGCTCGATGTCGCGGCCGAACGCGCGCGACGTCTGCCGGTGCTCGGCCTGCAGCTCGCCGCGCAGAAGACCAACATCGGCTACGAGAACATCCTCTCGCCGCGCACCGAGACCGAGGTGATTGCGCTCAACGCCTCGATGCCGTTGTTCGCGGGCGGTGCGCTGTCGGCGGCCACGCGCGAGGCGCGCGCACGCCAGCGCATCGCCGATCTCGAACTCGAGCAGGCCACGCGCGAGGTGCAGGCCGCGACCCGCGCGGCGCATCTGCGCCTGCAGGGACTCGCAGCGCAGGCGGCCGCCGCGCGTCGCGCCGTGGAATCGACGCGCAAGAGCGTCGAGGCCGGCGAACGCGGGTTCCGGCTCGGCGTCGCGACACTGGTCGATCTGCTCGACGCACGCCGCGACACCTTCGCCGCCGAGCGAGACTACGCCGACGTGCGCCACGAATACCTGCGGCAGTGGGCGCTGCTCGCGCACTACGAGGGCACGCTCGACGACGCGATGCTCGAACGGCTGAGCGCGCTGCTCGTGCAGCCGGTAGCGACGCAGTAGCGGGCAGGCTCCTGCGCACGGTCCACCGGCCTGCAGTCAGCCTCAGAACCCAGGCCGGTCCGCCCGCGAGTGTGTCGCGCCCTCAGGCTGGCTGGTGGCGTCCGCTGTCGCAGCGCCTGCCTCAGCGCGCCGCCCGCACAGCGATGTCGCTGCCTGCGTACATCGCATCGGCACCCGAGTGCGAGAACGGCTTCGCGGGCTCGGCGAGCGCGTGCGCTTCCCATTCGCGGAATGCCGCATCGGCGAACAGCGTGTCGCAATACGCCTGCGCGGCGGGGGACAGCGCTATGGCGTAGGTGCGGAAGCGCGTCGCGACGGGCAGGTAGAACGCATCGGCGAGCGAGCGTTCGCCGAACAGGCAGGGCCCTTTCGCGCCGTGCCGGCCGCGCAGCTGCGACCACATCGCATCGACGCGCGCGATGTCGGCCTGCGTCTCGGGCGGCAGGCCGGTCGCACGGCAGCGGCGGCGGATGTTCATGGGCAGGTCGCGGCGCAGTGCGCCGAAGCCGGCGTGCATCTCGGAGATCACGGCGCGCGCCTGCGCGCGCAGAATTGTGTCCTCGGGCAGCAGCGATCCGGTGCGCGAGTTCTCGGCCGCCCACTCGGCGATCGCGATGCTCTCCCAGATCAGCGCTTCACCGATGCGCAGCACGGGCACCTTGCCGGTCGGCGATACCGCGCGGATGGCGGCGATGTTGCCCTCGCCGTAGCCGGGCTGGTCGAGGTCGATGGCGGTCTCGTCGAAGTCGATGCCGGCCCATCTGAGCGCGAGCCAGGGTCGCAGCGACCAGCTCGAGTAGTTGCAGTTGCCGATGTAGAGGTGAGGCTTCATGGGCGCGCCCTCGCATGCAGACGATTGAGGATCTGCGATCGTCCGACGGCCGCGTTGCGTGGCCCCCGCGGGGTGGCCACCATGCGACCGGGGATTACCGCTGCGCCGCCATTCCGCCGCGCAGCGACCAGACCGCGGGATGGCCGCTGTCTCGCAGTTGCTCGACCGCGGCGAGGCTGCGCATGCCGCGGCTGCACACCAGCAGGTAGCGGTCGTGTGTACCGAGCAGCCCGGGCTCCGCCAGCAGGCGGTTCATCGGAATGTGCAGTGCGCCGCCCGCGATCGGCTGGGCGGCTGCTTCATCGTCGTCGCGGATGTCGACGATGATGAGCCCCTCGCTGCGCGCGGCCGCGAGCGGCGTGTCGATTTCGAGATCCGCCGCGGGCAGCTCACGGTGCGCGCAGCGCGTACAGGTGCCGTCCGCGCACTCGGAGGCACGCGATGTCTTGAGGTGTCGCTGCGTCAGATCGAGCAGATTCACGAGCACGATCGTGTCGGTGAGCTGGCCCGGCAGGTCGAGCAGCAGCTTGAGCGCCTCGACTGCCTGCAGGCTGCCGAGCACAGCGGGCACGGCGCCCAGCACGCCGGACTCGCGGCAGTTGCCGACGAGGCCGTCCTTGAGCGCATCCGGCCACACGCAGCGCAGGCAGGAGCCACCGCGATCGGGCCGCACGACCTGCAGCTGGCCTTCGTACTGGTGGATGCTGGCGAAGATCGCGGGTTTGCCCGCGCGCACGGCCGCATCGTTCAGCACGAACTTGGCGCGGAAGTTGTCGGTGCAGTCGATCACGAGGTCGTGGTGCTCGAACCAGCGGTCCGAGTTCGCGGCCTCGAGCGTCTGCACCTCGGATTCGACGTCGATCCCGGGGTTCTGCGCGCGCACGCGCTCGGCCGCGACCTCGGCCTTCCAGCGGCCGACGTCCGCGGGCGTGAACAGCGGCTGGCGATGCAGGTTGGTGGCTTCCACACGATCGCCGTCGAGGATCGTGAGGTGGCCGACGCCGGCGCCGGCCAGGTACTGCAGCACGGGGCAGCCGAGCCCGCCCGCGCCGACGACGAGGACGCGCGCCCGGGCCAGCTTGGCCTGGCCCGCCTCGCCGACCTCGGGCAGGATCATCTGACGCGAATAGTCGATATGGTGTTGGCGCTTTCGTTCACGCGATGGAGCGGACGCCGCCGCGCCGCTCATCGCTGCGTCGGTGGCGGCTGAGACGGACATGGACGCTGCCGCGCCGCTCAGCGCCCGGTCTGTGGCCGCTGACGCGGGTTGAGGCGTCGCCGCGGTGACAGGCGCCGTGGGGTGGT
>CAYWMY010000326.1:0-3253 GCA_964459405.1 uncultured Steroidobacteraceae bacterium
CGGGTCGCGTCGTTGGTCCGCGTCGCGACGCGCCGCTTGAGCCGCTCAAGCGCGGCTTCGGTACCGAGCACCCCGGCATCCTCCGACAGTCCCGCGAGCATCTCCGCGATCGCAACGGAGATCGGCCGGCTGGTGCCGTTCGACGGGTCGATCCACGTCGCCTCGAGGCCGTAGCGCGCTGCGCGGAACCGGTTCACGTCGTAGTACAGGTACAGCGGTTCGAGCTCTGGCTCCTGCTGTTCGCGCAGCAGCTGCCGCGCGAGCGTCTGCAGCAGTGCGGCCAGGTCCGCAGCCATGTCGATCGACAGCGGCGAGTCGCAGACACGGACTTCGACTGTGCCGTACTCGGGCTTCGGCCGGATGTCCCAGTAGATATCCTTCAGCGACCGTATGACACCCGTTTCGTACAGGTTGGCGACGTGGCGCGAGAACACCCGCCAGCGCAGCACGGGGGGCGCGTATCCCGACAGCGGGAAGGCGCGGATCACGTTGAGCCGGCTGCAGTCGAAGCCCGTGTCGATGCCGCGCCACAGCGGCGAGGCCGCGGTCAACGCCACGAGATGCGGCACGTAGCGCGACAGTGCGTGCACGAGATACAGGGCCTCGTCGCCGTCCGTGCAGCCGATGTGCACGTGCTGCGACAGCACTGCGAACTGCTTAGCGAGGTAGCCATAGGTGTCAGCGAGGAACCGGAACCGCGGCGTCGGAAAGATGACCTGCTCGCTCCAGTCGCTGAAAGGGTGTGCGCCGCCGCCGGCGATGCCGAGACCGAGCCGCGCCACATGCGCCTGCAGTGTCTCGGCCGTGTGCCGCAGCTCTGCGCCGAGTGCCGCGGCGTCGTGGTGCACACCGCTCGTGATCTCGAGCATGGCCTGCGTGATTTCGGCCTTGATCGGGCAGTCGACGCCGTCCATCGCGAGCAGGCCCAGTACCTCTGGTGAGGCCGCGGCCGGCTGTCCGTCCGCCAGGTGGATCAATGCGACCTCGACCTCGGTGCCGATGCTGAGCGGTGCCGAGGCGGCGAAGGGCAGTGCATGGCCGCTGCGCCGGCGCTGGGAGGCGGGAATGGCCGCAATCACGAGTCTGCTCCGGCATGCCGCAGGGCGGCGATGCTCGCGCCGAGGCCTCGCGGCGCGGGATCGCCGGACAACGCCTCCAGGAAGCTGCGATGCCAGTGATGGATGTCGTGCACGCGCAGGTGCTCCAGCATCGCCTGGTGCCGCTCGCGGCGCTCGGCCAGCGGCATTTCGAGCGCCTGTGCGATCGTGCGCGCAACGGCGTCGGCGTCGTAGGGATTCACGTGCAGGGCGGCCGTGAGCTCCTGTGCGGCGCCGGCCAGCGGCGAGAGCACGAGGACGCCGGGATCCATGGGTTCCTGGGCGGCGACGAACTCTTTGGCGACCAGGTTCATCCCGTCACGTACCGGCGTGACGAGGCCCACCTGGGCCGCGCGCAGGAAGCCCATCAGCTCGTCGTGCTCGAAGTTCCGGTTCAGGTAGCGGATCGGCGTCCAGTCCGCATCGCCGAGCCGGCCGTTGACGCGCCCCGCGGCCTGCTCGAGCGAGCGGCGGATCTCGCCGTAGGCCCGCACATCGCCGCGCGAAAGAGGCGCGATCTGCATGAACGTGACCTTGCCGTGGTAGTCGGGGCAGCTGGTCAGCAGACGCTCGTAGGCATTGAAGCGCTCGAGCAGCCCCTTGCTGTAGTCGAGCCGGTCGACGCCGAGGATCAGCTTGCGTCCCACGAGGCTCGTCATCATGCGGTTCACGCGTTCGCCCGTCACGGCCCTGCCGGCGGCCTCGGTGATGGCGTCGCAGTCGACACCGATCGGGAACACGCCGATGCTGAGATCGCGCGATCCGGCCCGCAGCCGGTTCGTGCCGACCGGGGAGACCGAGGGCAGGCAGCACTCGACGGCGCCGCGGAAGGCCACCAGATCACCGGCGGTCTGGAGTCCGACCAGATCGTACTGGCACAGGTCGGACACCAGTTCGGCATGATTCGGCAGCGTGCGCAGCATTTCGATGTTGGGAAACGGGATGTGCAGAAAGAAGCCCACGCGGCCACCGAAGCCGGCCTGCCGCAGCATCCGCGCGATCGGGATCAAGTGGTAGTCGTGCACCCAGACCAGATCGTCCGATCGCAGCAGCGGCGCGAGCGCCGACGCGAAGCGCTGGTTCACGTCGAAATAGGCGTTGCGGCTCTCGGTCGTGTACGGCAGGCCGCTCGCCAGGTAATGGAACAGCGGCCACAGCACGCCGTTGCAGAAGCCGTTGTAATAGCGGTCGAATTCACGTCGTGGCAGGTCGATGGTGGCGTAGGAGACTCCGCGATGCACGTGCAGGTCGGCCTCGGCCGTGCGGCGTTCGGTGACTTCACCGCTCCAGCCGAACCACAACCCGCCGTGGTCCCTGAGCGCCGCCAGAACGCCGACCGTGAGACCACCGGGCGCCGTGTGCGCGCGGGGTATCGCGACGCGGTTCGAGACGCAGACCAGGCGCCTCACAGACTGTCCTCCCACGATGCACTGAGCCGGCGTGCACCGGAGATGCCGAACAACGGCTGGATGTCGCCCCCCGCCTCGCGTATCGCGACGTTCAGCAGATAGTCGACGTAGGACTCCATCGTGCGCGTCGCCCCGAGGCGGTTCAGCTCCTGGATCACGAAGTAGCTGTCGCGCAGCCAGCAGTAGCGGTAGTCCCAGTTGCGGCCGGAATCCGCGGCCTCGGGGATCGACGTGGTCAATGCGGCGACGATCGCGCCGGTGTCCTCGAAGGTGCAGAGCTTCAGCGTGATCGCGGCACGGATCACGGCCTCCTGCCATTCGAACGGAATCGCAAGCCCGCGGACCCACTCACTCCAGCAGGACGTAGTGTCCTGCAGGAAGCTCTGGCCCAGACGTTCGGGTGCCTGCTCGACGGTCTCGTCGGGGCCGAGCAGCAGCCAGACGGGCTCGCGCAGACAGAACGCGCGTTCCTCGATGAGCGCCGTGATCGACGCGTTGGTTGTGATGCGGAATGCCGTATCGTCGACACGGTAGCTGATGTGATGCGCACCCGCAGTGATGTCCGGGCGCGCGGAGCCCCACTGGAACTCCGGCCGGATGCGCACGCGCACCAGCGGCGTGCCCTGTTCCGGCAGCAGTGCGCGGACGACCATGGCCGGATGGAACATACGGCCGCGCTCGCGGAATCGCGGGCAGAAATCGACGATGCGCAGGCGATTGCCCTTGCGGTCCTCGAGGCGCGTCCCC
>CAYWMY010000327.1:0-3242 GCA_964459405.1 uncultured Steroidobacteraceae bacterium
CCGTCGACGTGCAGGTTCACGGGCCTGGCGCCGATCGCGCAGCCCCCCGGCAGCGACACGTCGGCCTCGCCGAAGCGCGCAAGCAGCGGCCCGAGCACGAGGATCGAAGCGCGCATGCGCTTGACCAGTTCATAGGGCGCGACGCAATGCGCAGTGCCGCGCGGATCGACCGTGACACGCATGCCTTCGCCCACGGTGATACCGACGCCCATCCGGGCGAGCAGTTCCATCATGGTCGTGACGTCCTGCAGGTGCGGGACGTTCGAGATCGTGCTCGCGCCGTCGGCGAGCAGGGTCGCGGCGACGATCGGCAGGGCCGCGTTCTTCGCACCCGAGATGCGCACCTGGCCCTCGAGCTGACGGCCACCGCAGATCAGCAGCTTGTCCATGGTTCGCCCGCGTTCAGCCGGCGCGCGCTGACGCTTCCTCGGGAGTCAGCGTCTCCAGCGACAGCGCGTGGATCTCGCCGCCCATCGCTCCGCCCAGCGTGGCGTAGACCAGCTGATGGCGCTTGAGCGTGCGCTGGCCCGCGAACTGCTCCGCGACCACCACGGCCTCGAAGTGCACGTTGTCGTCGGAGCGCACCGCCGCACGCGCGCCGGGAAGGCCATTCTCGATGTACTGACGAAGCTGTTCTGCGGTCATGCCGGTCTCCGGGTATCGCGGACCGCAGATCTTACGGCAAGCAGTCGCGCGGGAGCCACGCTCACGGGCCCGGGTGATCGGTGCGCCGTGTATCATGGCGGGACCGCCGTCCCGCCCGCAGCCCGCCCGACATCCCGGCACGGACCGAATGGAATTCGACCCAGAGCGCATCCTCGAAACCGCCCGCCGCGCGCTGCGCATCGAGGCTGAGGCCGTCGGGGCCCTCTGCGACCGGCTGGGCAGCGCGTTCGTCACGGCCTGCCGCGTCTGCTGCGAATGCCGCGGCCGCGTGGTCGTCACGGGTATCGGCAAATCGGGGCACATCGCCGGCAAGATCGCGGCGACCCTCTCAAGCACCGGCACGCCCGCGTTCTTCCTGCACCCCGCCGAGGCCAGCCACGGCGACCTCGGCATGATCACGCCGGCGGACGCCGTCCTCGCGGTATCGAATTCCGGCGAGACCCGGGAGATCCTGACGCTGCTGCCACTCTTCAAGCGAATGGGCGTACCGCTCGTCGCCATGACCGGCAATCCGGATGCCACGCTCGCGCGCGAAGCCGTGGCCGTGCTCGACATCCGCGTGCCGGCCGAAGCCTGCCCGCTGAACCTGGCGCCAACGGCCAGCACCACCGCCGCGCTGGCGATGGGCGACGCGCGCGCGGTGGCGTTGCTGCACCTGCGCGGCTTCACGGAAGAGGATTTCGCGCGGGCTCCGCCGGGGGGCACGCTGGGCCGCCGGCTGCTGCTGCGCGTCGAGGACGTGATGCGCACGGGCGAAGCGATCCCGCGCGTCGCGCCGCACACGCTGCTGTCGGCGAGCCTGCTCGAGATGTCGCGCAAGGGCCTCGGCATGACCGCGGTCGTCGAGGATGACGGCCGCGTGGCGGGCATCTTCACCGACGGTGACCTGCGGCGGCTGTTCGACCGCGGCGTGGACGTACGCACGACCCGCATCGGCGAGGTCATGACGCCCGCTGCACGCACGATAGGCGCCCACGAACTCGCAGCCGAAGCCGTGCACCTGATGGAACGGCACCGCATCACCGCGCTGCTGGTCGTCGATGCCGAACGCAGGCTGATCGGAGCGCTCAACGTGCACGACCTGTTGCGCAGCGGGGTGATGTGATGCCGGACCCGGCACCGGCCGCGGCCGGTATCTCGCTGCTGATCCTCGATGTCGACGGCGTGCTGACCGACGGGCGCCTCTGGTTCGACCGGCACGGTGAGGCGCTGAAGGCGTTCCACGTGCGCGACGGTCTCGGCATCAAGCTGGCGCAGCGCGCGGGTATCGAGGTCGCGGTGCTGTCGGGTCGTCGCCACGACGCCGTGGCGCGCCGCATGCTCGAGCTGGGCGTGCGCGAGCTGCGCCAGGGTGTGGACGACAAGGTGCTGGCACTCGCCGAGATGCTGCGCGCCCGCGGGCTTGAGGCCAGCGCCGTCGCCTGCCTGGTGGACGACACCAGCGACCTGCCGCTGCTGCGCGCGGTCGGCTTCGGTGCCGCGGTCGCCGATGCGCATCCCGCGGTCCGCGAGAGCGCACGCCACGTCACACAGCTGCCGGGCGGCCAGGGGGCGGTCCGGGAACTCTGCGATCTGCTGATCGCCGCGCGCAGGCCTCCGGCGTGATCGGCCGGCTGGCGCTGCTGGCGGCCGTGATCGGCGCCGTCGTCGTGGTCGCGCAGTGGTCACTGCAGGCGGGCGTGGACGGGGAACGGACCGCCGCCGCGTCCGATCCGGCTCCCGCTCCGTTCCTGCGCTCGGCCGTGCTCGAGGATTTCGATGCCGCGGGACGGCTTCGGCTGCGCGTCGAAGCCGCACGCATCGATCTCGATCCCGCGGACGAGTCCGTGGACTTCGAGACGGTCGCGCTCGATTACTTCGCCGGCCCGGCCGAGACCTGGCACATCAACGCGGACCACGGCCATGCACCGCGCGGCTTCGCGGTCGTGGAGTTGCGCGGCAACGTCGTGCTGTGGGGCGTGCGCGACCGCGAACCACGCAAGGCCACGGTGCGCACCGACCGGCTGAGCTTCGACACCGCGGCGGAGGTCGTGCACTCGGCCGCACCGGTGCGCGTCGAGGTCGGCCGGCACACGCTCGAGGCCACGGGGTTCGTCGCGAATATGAAGCGCGAGACGCTCCGGCTAGAATCGCGGGTACATGGCCAGTTCTTTCCGTAGCTGCGTGTTCGTGCTGTCCGTCCTGGCCGCGGCAGCGCTGCCGGTGAAGGCCGCCGAACCACGCTCGTCGCAACCGGTCTCGGTCGAGGCGGAATCCTCCGACGTCGACTACCGGAGCAGCCGCGTCGTCTTCAATCGTGTGCGCATCACGCAGGGCGATCTGGTCGTCGAGGCCGAGCGCGCCGTCGCCACGGGACTGGACTTCCGCGCGAGCCGCTGGGAACTCGCGGGACAGGTGCAGATCAGCGGCACCGAGGGACGGCTGCGGTCCGATTCAGCGGTCGTGAGTTTCCGCGACAACCGCGTCGCGCGGGCCGAGATCGCGGGCACGCCGGCGGAGTTCGCCGGCACCGGCGACCGACGCATCGCGCACGGGCGTGCTGGCCAGATCGTTTACGATGTCGCCGCCGGCACCGT
>CAYWMY010000328.1:0-3232 GCA_964459405.1 uncultured Steroidobacteraceae bacterium
ACCGGCCTGTCAGTCGCCGATCGCATGAGCCAGATGGTGACGGGCGGCGCCATACGCAAGGAGGGCGGCGCGGTGCTGGAGGAGACGCCCGACGAGGCCGCCCGGCAGATCGTTGCCTTCCTGGTCGAGCACGGCTTCGTGCCGGGAAGGCGGTAGAGACGCGCGACCCTGGACGATTCAGTGGCCCCGCCGGCGGAACTCGGACGGGCGCACCGCGTAGGCGGCCTTGAACCGACGGCTGAAGTGCGAGAAATCGCTGAAGCCGCAATCCCAGGCGATCTGGCCGACGCTCTTGGCCGCGAGCAGTGGATCGGCGAGATCGCGCCGGCAACGCTCCAGGCGACGCTGCCAGATCCAGTCGCAGACGGTCGTGCCTTCCTGCAGGAACAGATCGTGCAGGTAGCGCACCGAGATGCCCAGCGCGCGGGCGACCTGTTCACGGTTGAGTCCGGGGTCGTGCAGGCTTTCCTCGATGAGCGCCTTCGCACGGTACAGCAGCGCCGTGCGGCCGGCCCGCAGCGACCCGTGGCGCTCCGTGATGAGATCGCCGAGCGCGCCGGTCACGAGTGTCAGGGAAACCTCCGAGAACCGCCGCGCCGCGGCGGGCGCGACCGTTCCGGCCATGGTCAGGAACTGCCGCAGGAAGTCCGCGACCAGCGCGCCGGCCCCGCTCTGACCGCACACGGCGAGTGCCGTGAGGTGCTCCGTGGGTCCGAACCGGCGGACCCAGACCTCGCGCGGCACGTGCAGCGACAGGGTCTCGAACTCCCCGCCGACGCTCGCGACATAGGGTCGCGTGCTGTCGCAGCAGGCGAAATCACCGGGGTTCAGCGTGACCTCGCGGCCGTCCTGCGCCAGCGACAGGCTGCCGCTCAGCTGCAGCGTGACCAGCAGGACTTCGTCACGATCGGAACGGATGCGGCGCGCGGTGCGCACGACGCGGTAATCCCGGCCGCGCACGCGCGACACGCAGAGGTCGTTGACCGGCATGCGCGTGATCTCGCCGGCGAAGGGGCCCGAAGCCGTGCGCTCGCAGTCGACGGGCACGAAGCTCTCGCAGACGGCGTCGCGCCACAGCGCGAAGCGCCTCGACTCGGGAACATCGGCCGTGGAGATGGTGGTTGCCAATGCGGTCACTCTGGCCAGTTGACTTCGCTCGGAACCGGCGCCGGAACCGGAACATAGCCGACTTCCCGCAGAATGGCCATGACGTCCAGATAGGCGGTCCAGAACCGCGCCCTGCCATCCAGGACCTCGATGAAGGCCGACGAGTACCAGGAAATCCGGCGCCCGGTGCCCGGGAAATCGCCGAGCGGTGTCCGGTAGGTGCCCGTGTGCGTGGCGACCACCTGCATCTGGATCGCGACCGTATCGCCTTGCTCGACGAGCCCGAGGAACCTGTGGATCGAATCCGGGAAGGCCGCGTAATGCGCCTCCAGCATCGGGATGACCGCGTCCACCCCATGGAATTCGACGCCGCCCGCGCGCATCACCAGGTCGGGCGCCATGCAGGCGCGGAGTTCCGCATGGTCCTGGCAGTCCATCGCCTGCAAGGCGCGAAGCGCCACCGCCGCTGCATGACCCATGCGCCGATCCTCGCGTGAGAAGTGCCGCGCCCCCGGATTGCCGCTGCGCAGCTTCCGGTCCGGCGTCCCCGGTAATCGTGACAGGGGCCGTCGCCTGAGTCTATTCTCGGCCGTCGCCACGTGAGCCGGGATTGTCCCGCGCGCTGGCCGAGGGAGTGGCATGGCCAAGACGAAATACCCGCCGCGTGGACACTTCGAGTGGCGAACGCTGGTTGGCACCTGGGACGCCGACCCGATGTCGGGCTCGCATTTCGAACGCTGGTGGGATCTGCACGTTGACGGCAGCTATCCGCTGTGCACCATGCGCGACGCCGACGGGGTGGTGTATTCCTGTGTGCGGCGCATCGCGAACGGCGGCGATTCGGTCGGCCTCGTGCTGCAGACGAATGCGGACGGCCGCGACCTTCGCATCGACGCGCGCAGCGCGGAGGGCTACGCGGGCCCGGTCGCACAGCAGCTTGACGGCGGTGTGCACCGTCTCACGGGCGGCGGGGAACCGCCGGGTGCGCGGACGTTCCGGCTGACGATCGACGGGTCCTCAGCACGCTGGCAGGAGGCAGCGCTGCTCGATCTGCAGGGCCGCCTGATCGGCCCCGGGCTCCAGTGGTACACGCCCTGGCCCGGGCACGGCGGTGCGTTCTACGCGGCGCGCCTGTATCGCACGCGCGGCACGATCCTCGGCAAGCCCGTCGAGGGCTTCATGGGTTTCGACCAGTATTGCTTCCCTCCGGGATTCGCCTACGCCAACGACCCGTTCGTGCAGGACGTCGAATTGAGCTACATCGTGTTCGGCAACGAGTACGAGGATGGCGCCATCGAGGTGGGTCACCTGTTCTTCGGTCATGGTCACTGGGGTGGTGCGATGATCAGCAACGAACAGGGCCCCATCGTGCTCTCGAGCACGCCGTACTCGGAGATCACGGCACGCGACGAGCGCGGCTATGCGGCGCGCATCCTGTATCGCGTCGACGGCGAGGAGTGGGAGTTCATCGCGGACTCCACGGCCCGCATGCCGGACTTCGGCGAGGGCGTGGCGAAGAATCCCGCCCAGGAAGGCCGCTTCCAGCGCGTGGGCGACCGCAGGCGTCTCGTGGCCTGGTGGGCCTGGACCGAGACGGTGCCGAGCCACGGTGAGCTGCGGCGGGCCACTGCATTCTGAGCTGCGACCACGCGGCCGTAACGCAGAGTGCCGCGAGTCCTGACGACTCTCGAATCAGGATCGTGGCGCCACGTCGCGCAGGAATTCCTCTCGTGACCATTCGTCGCGGTGTCCGAAGCCGCGCGAGTTGTCGATGAAACGAAGCTGCTCGATGGCAAGACAGTACCAGCGGATCCTGTTGAGTGCGTGGGCCAGAGCACCGGTTGCGCCGCCGACCAATGGGATCTCCGGGAACCTGGCGGAATACAGGCGGCGCGCATCATCGGCATCCACACCCTCGAGCGGCCGCACCGTGCCGTTCAACTGCAGGCCGCGGATATCCGACCATGCCGCGGGTGCATCCTGGATCGTCGCGGCAACCCGCGGCTCGGCCCGAAGGTTCATGCAATGGCGTGAGTGCGGCGCCGACAGGAAGTACAGATCCAGCCCGCGGCTGGTGTAGAAGACTGCAGCAGCGGCAGGGCCGTCCGGGCCTGCCGTCGCGACC
>CAYWMY010000329.1:0-3202 GCA_964459405.1 uncultured Steroidobacteraceae bacterium
CCTTGATCGCCGCCGTGAACGGTATCGCGATGGGCGGCGGCACCGAGATCGCGCTCGCCTCTGACCTCGTCGTCGCGGACGAGAAGGCGCTGTTCGCGCTGAGCGAGGTGCGCGTCGGCCTGTTCGCGGGGGCGGGTGGAATCGTGCGCCTGCCGCGGCAGGTGCCGAAGAAAGTCGCGACGGAAATGATCCTCACGGGCCGGCGCGTCGGTGCCGAGGAGATGCACAGCTGGGGGCTCGTGAACCGCGTCGTGCCGGCCGGCACTGCGCTCGAGGCCGCCCGCCAGCTCGCCGCAGAGATCCTCGAAGGCTCACCGACCTCGGTGCGGCTGTCGATGGAGGTCATGAACCACGCCGGTGGCATCGCCGATGAAATCCAGGCGGTGGACTTCCCGCCGCACGTCATCGACGACCTCATCACCAGCGAGGACGCGTTCGAGGGCCCGATGGCATTCGCGCAGAAGCGCAAGCCGAACTGGAAGAACCGCTGAGGGAGCCGGTGCCCGTCGCGGTACGGCGGCGGGCACCGGGCGCGCCGGGCGGGCACGCGCCTGCGCGGGTGCCGCCGTCAGTGTCGCGTCGCTCTCACGCCGCGGCGTGAGAGCAGCGCGGGCACTCCGTCGCTGCCGACCAGATGCAGCGCACCGACGACGATCAGGTAGTCGCGATCGTCGTCGAGCAGCGGCAGGATCTGCTCGACCCAGCGGTGGTTGCGGTCGACGACCAGTGACGCGCGCAGCTCCGGGAATTCGTCGAATTCACGCGCCATCAGCCGGTCGAGTTCCCCGAGATCGCCGCGCTTCCAGGCGTCCACGAGCGCCTCGAGCCGGCCGTCATCGTCCTGCGATTCCTCGATGGTCTTGAGCAGCAGCTGTGCCTGCAGCGCGGGGTCGAGCTGGTCGAAGAGCTCGAGCTGTTCGTCGACGGTTTCGAGACCGGTGACGGACTTTCCGTCCTGCTGTGCGACCGCGGCGACCTGCTGTTCGACACCGTGCTCCGCGGCGAGGCCCTGCCGCAGCGCGGACTGCACGGTGATCACGAGACTCGCGAACCAGGGCTCGAAGCGCGCGAGCGCAGCGAGATCGATGCCGTGTTCCACGGCGGCGGCCTGCACGGCATCCGCTTCGGAGCCGAGCAGCTCATCGAGGGTTCGGCCCTGCGGGTCGATGGCGCGGCTCGCCGTGGCGGTCAGCATCGCGGGAGAAGCGGTCTCGCCGGGTTGCACTTCCATGATCAGCACCTCGGCGTCGCGGTACGCCGAGCCCAGAGGCGATTCCGCGGCACCGGGAAACGCGAAGTCCGCATCGCCCAGCATGTGTACGGAACCGAACAGGTACACGCGGTTGTGCCGTCCCTGCAGCGTCCACAGCGCCGGATCGGCATCCGCAGGCTCCGCCGCGAACGGGCCGGCGAGCAGCAGCGTCGCCGCGAGCATCGTGCCCAGCATCGGGCGGCGGGGCCGCGCAGGGGCGCGCGCGGCTCTCAAGCCTCGTCTCCAACCCAGATGATCCGCGTCTCGATGCGGCCATCGGGATGCAGCTGCAGCCAGCGATATGCGGGCGGCCGGTCGTCGATCGCGAACTCATCGCTGCCCGGTGCGAACTGCACGCAGGTGGAGGGAGTGCCCATCAGCATCACGCCATCGCGCATCGCGTCGAAGGCCTGGTGCACATGGCCCCACAGGATGCCGCGTACGTTGTCGAAGCCCGCGATCACGGCAAACAGGCTGGCGGCGTTCGTGACGCCGAGCCGGTCCAGCCAGCGACTGCCCATGGGCACGGGATGGTGGTGCATGGCGATCAGCACGTGGGCGTCGGCGTTGCGCTGCAGCGAGTCGCGCAGCAGGGCCAGCGCTTCGCTGCCCAGTTCGCCGTGCGGAGCTCCCGGAACGATGGTGTCGAGGCATACCAGCACCCAGGCGCCGTAGCGCACTACGGGCGCGAGCGTGAACGGACGCGATCGCAGCGGCGCCGGAAGTGTCGCAGCAGTGTCGTGGTTGCCGGCCAGCGCGTGCACGGGTACACGGACGCCCTCGAGTGCGGCCGCCAGCAGCGCATACGCCGCATCGTCGTCGTGCACGAGGTCGCCCGTGAGCAGCAGCGCGTCGGCCGGGAAGTGGTGGCGGCGCGCGTGCGCCAGGCAGCGTGCGAAGGAGGCTCGTGTGTCACCGAGGCGCGAGGGCGCAGCGGAGCCGGTGATCAGGTGCGGATCGGTCAGCTGCACCAGCCGCAGCGGTCTGGTGTGGCGGGGCGGGGCGGGCGGCGGTCCATGCGTGCGCTCCATAGGTGCGGAATCCTACCAGAGCCGCGCCGACGGCCGTCCGAGTGCTGATGTCGCAGTTTTCGCACAGAACCCTCGCCGCAGTGCAGCGGCCGCACGGCGGGAGAGGGGGCATTCACGACTTTCCACCATGGCATCGCGCGACGCGCGGGCTGCCGACGGAGGGCCCCTCGTCTCGCGGGAAATCCTGACGCTCGACTCGGGGCCCTCCTGCGCGCCCGCGCGTCTGATGCACCTGCGCGGTCAATGACATCGCCGCCACGCTCGAGAAACGCACCTGCTGCGCGCCCGCGTATCTGCTACGCCTGCGCGGGGAAATGGTGGATGTCCCCCATCTCCCCGCGCGTGGGGCATCGCATCGGTGCCCGCGTTCAGTAGCGGTAATGCTCCGGCTTGTATGGACCCGCGACGGGCAGGCCGAGGTATTTCGACTGTTCCTCGGTGAGGCACGTGAGCCTGACGCCGATGCGTTCGAGGTGCAGCCGCGCGACTTTCTCATCGAGGTGCTTCGGCAGCACGTAGACCTTGTGGTCGTACCGGTCGCCGTACTTGAACAGCTCGATCTGCGCCAGCGTCTGGTTCGTGAACGAGTTCGACATCACGAATGACGGGTGACCCGTCGCGCAGCCCAGGTTCACGAGGCGTCCTTCGGCCAGCACGATGATGCGTTTGCCGTCCGGGAAGACCACGTGATCGACCTGTGGCTTGATGCTCTCCCACGGGTACTGCCTCAGGCTCGCGATGTCGATCTCGCTGTCGAAGTGGCCGATGTTGCAGACAATGGCCTGGTGCTTCATCGCGCGCATGTGTTCGTGCGTGATCACGTTCACGTTGCCCGTGGCGGTGACGAAGATGTCCGCGACGGGCGCGGCCTCGTCCAGGGTCACGACGCGGTAGCCATCCATCCCGGGCTGCAGGGCGC
>CAYWMY010000330.1:0-1015 GCA_964459405.1 uncultured Steroidobacteraceae bacterium
ATCGGTGCCGGGCTTTCCGGGCTCGGTGCCGCCGGCCTGCTCGAAGAGGCAGGGCTGCGCGTCACCGTGCTCGAAGGTCGGCAGCGGATCGGTGGGCGGGTGTATACCCGGTACGACCTTCCGGGTCGGCCCGAATTGGGGGGAAGCTCCGCGACCCCGGGATATGGCCGCTGGATTGCCGCCGCGGAGAAGTGCGGGGTCGGGTTGACCGACCTTCGCGCGACGACGACGCGCAGTCCGGGCCAGGTGCTCGTGCTCGACGGCAAGATCATTTCCCCGGAAGACTGGCCGCGTTCACCGCACAACGTGTTTCCGGAGGTCGACAAGAACACGATGCCGTGGGCGTATGGGGGCAAGCTGTTTGCACCCCTCAATCCGCTCAAGTCGTTTTCAGACTGGATCCTGCCGTCGCACCGTGCCGACGATATTTCGCTGAACGACTTCCTGCTTGCCAAGGGTGTCGATCAGCGCGTGATCGACCTGGCCTTCAGTACCGTGCCATCCTACGGCGATACGGCACATGACGTCTCCGTGCTCATGTTCGCGTTCATCGCCTCGTGGGGACGCGCATCGAGTGCCGTATCCACCAAACGGGCCAGCTATCGCATCACGGGCGGCAATCAGCGGTTGCCGGAAGCCATGGCCCGCATGTTGAAGGGCGACGTGCGCCTCGGTGCGCGCGTCGTGGGGATCGAAGCGAACGCCGACAGCGGAGTCGTGACACTCGAGTCGGGTGAACGGATCCGCGCGCGAGCGATCATCAGCTCGATGCCGTATTCGACGCTGCGGCACGTGCGCATCGCGCCGGGCTTGAACGGCGTGCAACATGAGGCCGTACACAGGCTCGCGTACCAGAATCTCACCCAGGTCGTGCTGATCCCCCGCACGCCGTTCTGGCTCGAGGATGGCCTCCCACCGTCGATGTGGACCGACGGTCCGGCTGGCTGGATCAGCGCCGAGGGTGTCGGCAGGTCGGACGACGGACGCGGCTACTTCATGGTCTATGGTCGGGGCC
>CAYWMY010000330.1:1025-3158 GCA_964459405.1 uncultured Steroidobacteraceae bacterium
CGGGGCCGGACGGGGCTCTATTGGGACCGCCTCGGCCAGAAGGCGGCCGGTGAACTCATCATTCGGGAAATCGAGCGCCTGCGTCCGGCTGCGAAGGGCCAGCTCGAAGTCGGCGCCGTGCACTCGTGGACCATGGATCCGTGGAACGCCGGCGACTGGGCAGTATTCGGACCCGGCCAGGTCACGCGCTACCTGCCGGCGATGGCCGCTCCGCACCAGCGCCTGTTCTTCTGCGGCGAGCATACTTCGCTCGCCAATCGTGGCATGGAGGCGGCACTCGAGTCGGCGGAACGCGCCGCGATCGAGGTGCTGGGCGAACTGAGGTGACTCCCGCGTCGCCACGCCGGGCCGCGCCCGGTGTACTGCTCGCGCTGGCGTTGGCTGCGCTCGCACCGGCGGCCGCCGCCGAGCTGCATCATTCGTTCGTGCCGGCAACCGATGGCGTGCCGCTCGCCGTGACCGAATGCGGCACCGTGGCGGCGCCGGCTGTCCTGCTGCTGCACGGCTTCGGGCAGAGCCATCTCAGCTTCAGCGAACAGTTCACGCCGCAGGCGTGCGCGCAGCTGCATCTCGTCGCCTTCGACCTGCGCGGCCACGGTGGCTCGGGCAAGCCGTGGGCTCCGGAGGCCTACAGCGAGCGCGAGCGCTGGGCCGACGATGTGCGCAGCGTGATGACGGCGCGACAGCTCGATCGCCCCTTGCTCGTCGGATGGTCGTTCGGTGGCAACGTCGCGCTGCATTACATCGCGGCGCACGGCGCGGACAGCTTGCGCGGCCTTCTGCTGGTCGGCAGCCACGGCGGGCTGCTGGCGTCTGCGACATCGCGCGGCGGTATCCGGAGCGAGCGAATGGCACAGCTCTCCGCGGCCGCGATGACACCAGACATTCCCGGACAGATTGCCGCGGCGGAAGCCTTCGCCCGCCTGTTGACCGCGAAGCCGCTGCCCGATGCGCTGGCGCGACAGCTGCTCGTCGCGAACCTCATGCTGCCCGCGTACGCCCGTGCGGCGATGCGGGGCCTGCCGGTCGACAATTCCGGGCTCGAGGGCAAGCTGACACTGCCCGTTCGCATCGTCGTCGGTGCTCACGATGCGAGCATGGATATCGCCGCATTGCAGGCACTGGCTGCGCGCCTGCCGCAGGCGAGCCTGGTAGTATATGACGACTCCGGGCACTCGCCGTTCCTCGAGGAGGCCGGGCGATTCAACCGCGAACTCGCCGGATTTTCCGGCGCGCGTTAGCATCCGGCGTGGCAGCATAGCCACGTATGCCTACGCGACCCGATACGCCGCTCGCCCGCCTGTCGCGCGAGCAACTCCCTGAGCACATGCGTGGTGCCTGGGACCAGGCGTCGCAGCTGCATGGTGACACCACCTTCATCGAGGTCTTCGGCCAGGCGCCCGAGGTGTATGACTGGTACCTCGAGGAGTTCTACCGCAAGCTGTTCTATTCCGGGCGCATCGAGCGCAGCGTCGTCGAACTCGTGCGGTTGCGGCTCGCGAACGTTCATGGCTGCGCGTTCTGCAACCGCTCCGACACCCTCGCGGCCCTCGCCGGCGGCGTGCCGCAGGCGAAGATCGATGCGCTCGCCGGGTATGAGGACGGCCCGTTCACGGACCGGGAGAAGGCAGCGCTCGCGCTCGCCGATGTCATGGTCCTGACCAATGCGCGCGGCCACATCACGACGGCCCTGTACCAGCGGCTGCGCGCGCATTACAGCGACGGCGAGATCGTCGAACTCGGCGTCATCATGGCCGTGTTGTGCGGCATGGCGAAAATGGTGTTCGCTTTCGACCTGGTCGAGAAAATGGACTCCTGCCCCTGGCTGCCGCCCGGCGAGGGCTGATTCGCTAGACTGCGCGCTGCATGTCGCGCACCGGCCGCCAGCCCGTCGTCATCAGTGCCTCACTCGCGCGGCGCATCTGGCTGCGCGCACAGCGCCTCGATAGCTGCGCGCCCTTCGGTGACGGCCCGGGGGCGACTCGTGCCGCGGTCGAGCACCTGGGCTACGTGCAGATCGACACGATCCACGTGGTCGAGCGCTGCCATCACCAGATCCTGTACACGCGCATTCCGGCTTACCGGCGCGAACACCTGCACCAGGCGCAGGCGATCGACAAGTCCGTGTTCGAA
>CAYWMY010000331.1:0-1112 GCA_964459405.1 uncultured Steroidobacteraceae bacterium
CGCCTGCCGGCCGGCTGGCGTGCGGTGCGCCCGGCGCGGCCGCGCGTCACGGCCACGGTTGGCGCGCGCGAGCCGGCAGCACTCGGAATCGATGCACTGCTCGACTTCCGTGCTGCGGTCACCCTCGACGGCGAGCCCTTGTCGGCGGCCGAGATCGAGGCATTGCTGGATCGCGATGAAGGTCTGCAGCTCATCCGTGGCCGCTGGGTCGAGGTCGATGCCGCGAGACTCAAAGAGCTGCTCGAGCGTTTCCGGTCCATCTAGCAGCTCGCGGCCCGCAGCGGCCTGCCGTTCGCCGAAGCCATGCGCCTCCTCGCGGGGGCAGCGCCCGATGCGGGCGCGCGCGATGACGGTGCCGCGTGGTCGGAGGTGGTCGCGGGTGACTGGCTCGCGGCGACCTTGCAGGACCTGCGCCATCCGGAAGGCCTGTCGCGCGTGGATCCGGGCGCGGCGCTCGGCACCACGCTGCGGCCCTATCAGCAGGTCGGCCTGCGCTGGCTGCATCTGCTCTGCCGTCTGGGTCTCGGCGCCTGTCTCGCCGACGACATGGGCCTCGGCAAGACCATCCAGGTGCTCGCACTGCTGCTGGTGCTGAAGCAGGAGCAGGCAAGGAGCGGCGCGCAGGGACCGCCGAGCCTGCTGGTCGCACCGGCATCGCTGCTCGCGAACTGGGCTGCGGAAGCGGAGCGTTTTGCACCGGATCTGCGGCTCGTGGTCGCGCATCCTTCGGCCATGCCGGCCGCCGCACTGCAGGACCTGGATGCGAAGTCATTGCGCGGCGCCGATCTGGTGCTCACGAGCTATGGCACGCTGCTGCGTCTGCCCGCGCTGGCGCGCGTACGCTGGCGCCTGCTGGTGGCCGACGAGGCGCAGGCGCTCAAGAACCCCGCGGCGAAACAGACGCGCCAGATCAAGAGCCTCACCGCGGATGCGCGCATCGCGCTGACCGGCACACCGGTCGAGAACCGCCTGAGCGATCTCTGGTCGCTGTTCGATTTCACGCATCCTGGGCTGCTGGGGTCGCAGAAGACCTTCGCGGATTTCGTCAAGCGTCTCGCCGGCGAGGAGCACTTCGCCCCGCTGCGCCGGCTGGTGCAGCCCTACATCCTGCG
>CAYWMY010000331.1:1212-3140 GCA_964459405.1 uncultured Steroidobacteraceae bacterium
CCGGCGAGGAGCACTTCGCCCCGCTGCGCCGGCTGGTGCAGCCCTACATCCTGCGACGCCTGAAGACGGACCGGCGTGTGATCGCCGACCTGCCCGACAAGACGGAGCTGACGGCCTGGTGTCATCTGTCGCCACGACAGGCGGCGCTGTACCAGCGCTCCGTCAAGGAGCTGCAGCAGGCGCTCGACGGCGCCGAGGGCATCGAACGCAAAGGCCTGGTGCTGGCGTTCCTGATGCGCCTCAAGCAGATCCTCAACCATCCCTCGCAGTGGCTGGGCGATGCGGCGTGGAGTGCCGCGGACAGCGGCAAATTCGCCCGCCTGCGCGAGCTCGCCGAGGTGGTGCGCGACAAGCAGGAGAAGATGCTGGTGTTCACGCAGTTCCGCGAGGCCACCCTGCCGCTGGCGGCGTTTCTCGGCACAGTCTTCGGGCGCGAGGGACTGGTGCTGCACGGCGGGACACCGGTGCGCGAGCGGCGCGTGCGCGTCGATCGCTTCCAGAACGACGAACTCACGCCGTTCTTCGTGCTGTCGCTGAAGGCGGGAGGCACGGGGCTGAACCTGACCGCCGCCTCGCACGTGATCCATTTCGACCGCTGGTGGAATCCGGCCGTCGAGGATCAGGCCACGGATCGCGCATTCCGCATCGGCCAGCACCGCAACGTGCTGGTGCACAAGTTCGTCTGCCGGGGTACCGTCGAGGAACGCATCGATGCGCTCATCGATTCGAAGCGGAAACTGGCGCAGGATGTGCTGCACGGAGGCGCCGAACGGCTGGTGACGGAGATGAGCGATCGCGAGCTGCTGGATCTTGTACGTCTCGACATCCATGCGGCACAGGAACTCTGATCAAGAGATGGTTCGCGCATGAGCGACTGGGCATGGAAGCGCTACGTCCCGGTGACGGTGCGCCGCAAGAAGGCCAGCAAGGCCGCGGCCCGTGCGGCGAGGGCCGGCACTGCCCTGTCGCCGGTTGCGCCCTCGCGCGGCGCCATCGCGAAGACGTTCTGGGGCAAGGCCTGGTGCACGAACCTCGAGCGCTACGGCGACTTCGCGAACCGGTTGCCGCGCGGGCGCACCTACGTGCGTAACGGCTCGGTCATCGATCTCGTGATCAGCCCGGGCCAGGTCTCGGCGCAGGTCATGGGATCCTTTCTCTACCGCGTGGGGCTGCGCGTCGCGCAGTTGCCGGCGACGCGCTGGAAGAGCATTGCCGCGGATTGCGCGGGCTCGATCGACTCCATGGTCGCGCTGCTGCAGGGGCAACTGTCCGGGCCCGTGATGCAGCGCCTGTGCCGGGCCGGAGACGGACTGTTTCCCGCACCCGGCGAGATCGAATTCAGCTGCACCTGCCCCGACTGGGCTTCGGTCTGCAAGCACGTCGCGGCTGCGCTCTACGGCATCGGCGCGCGACTGGACCAGCAACCGGAGCTGCTGTTCGTGCTGCGCCAGGTCGATGGCGGCGATCTGCTCGCACAGGTCGGGACGGGGCGCCCGGCATCGAGGAAGCTGCCGCCGAAATCGAGACTGCTCGACGTGGCGTCACTCGACGAGGTCTTCGGGATCGAGCTGGGCGAGGCACCGGTCCCGGCGCGCAAGGCACCTGCAGCGGCCGCCGCGCGCACACCGCGCAGCCAGGACGGCGAGCCGACGCAGATGCGGGACGCTGCTCGCGGCCGCGCGACGCCGGCGCAGGTTCCGCACGCAACGGACGGGAGGCCGACACGGGCCGCCGCGGCAGGCAAGCGCAAATCGCGGCGCGACCAGCGCCGCTGAATGGGCGGGTGTGCGGGTCCCGGCCGCGCGCCGTGCCAGTTCGTCATCGCTGGCGGCGTGCCGGATCAGGCCGGGCGGCGGTGTGACCCAGGCGGATCATGCCCGCAGGGGCGCCATGCGTTCCAGCGTCGGGCACCGTGCATTACTCGACCG
>CAYWMY010000332.1:0-3131 GCA_964459405.1 uncultured Steroidobacteraceae bacterium
GCGTCATGGCCTCGAAGAGTTCCTCGAGGGTGCCGGTGCCGCCGGTCAGCGCGACGACCGCGCGGCTCTGCGCCAGCATGCGGTGTTTGCGGGCACGCATGTCCTCGACCACATGCAGTTCGGACAGTCCCCCGTGACCCCACTCCAGTTCCTGCATGAAACGGGGGATCACGCCGACGATGCGGCCGCCCGCCCGCAGCACGCCGTTTGCGAGCGCGCCCATCGAACCCACGCGGCCGCCGCCGTAGACGACCGTGTGGCCCGCCTCCGCCAGCGCACGGCCGAGCCGGTACGCCGCCTCGTGATAGTGCGGCGCGCAGCTCTTGCTGGATGCGCAGTACACGCAGACCGCGTTCGCGCCGCCTTCCCGGTCGCTGTTCACGCTCACCGCCGCGGACCCCGTCGCCCCGGACCTGGGCGTCCCGGCGGATCCCTGCCCGCGACCGGCGGCGTCGCGCCGCCGGCGGATCCGGTGGGCCGCGCCGCCTTCGTCCGGCGCTCCGCGCCCCGCGGCCGTGGCGGCAGCCCGGTGTGCTGCGTCAACACGCGGCCCGGTGGCCCTTTCGTCCGCTTCGCCGCATCCGTCGGGCGCGGCTGCCAGGCCGGCACGAGATGACGCCGGCCGCTGCCGATCAGGTCGGCGCGCCCCATGCGCCGCAGAGCCTCGCGCAGCAGCGGCCAGTTCGCGGGGTCGTGATAGCGCAGGAAGGCCTTGTGCAGGCGCCGCTGCTGCAGGCTCCGCGGCACGTAGACCGTCTCACTGCTGCGGGTCACGCGGTGCAGCGGATTCCTGCGCGAATGCCACATCGCCGTGGCCGTCGCCATCGGCGACGGCAGAAAGGCCTGGACCTGGTCGGCGCGGAAGCCGTTCTGCTTGAGCCACAACGCCAGCTCGAGCATGTCCTCGTCCGTCGTCCCGGGGTGCGCGGCGATGAAGTACGGGATCAGGTACTGTTCCCGGCCTGCCTCCTTCGAGTAACGGTCGAACAGCTCCTTGAAGCGGTAGTAGCTGCCGACGCCGGGCTTCATCATCTTCGACAGCGGGCCTTCGCTGATGGCTTCGGGCGCGATCTTGAGGTAGCCGCCCACGTGGTGCTGGGCGAGTTCGCGAACGTACTCGGGCGACTGCACCGCGAGGTCGTAGCGCACACCCGAGGCGATCAGCACCTTGCGGATCCCGGGCAGGGACCGGGCACGGCGGTAGAGCCGGATCAGCGAGCTGTGATCGGTCTCGAGATTCGGACAGATGTCCGGATAGACGCAGGACGGCTTGCGGCACGCTTTCTGGATACGCGGATCGCGGCAGTTCAGGCGGTACATGTTGGCCGTCGGACCGCCGAGATCCGAGATCACGCCCGTGAAGCCCGGCACGCGGTCGCGGACGGTTTCGATCTCGCGCAGCACCGAGTCCTCCGAGCGGCTCTGGATCACGCGCCCCTCGTGCTCGGTGATCGAGCAGAAGGTGCAGCCGCCGAAGCAGCCGCGCTGGATGGCGACCGAGAACCGGATCATGTGGTACGCGGGAATGTGCGCGTCACCATATGCCGGGTGCGGCACCCGCTGGTAGGGCAGCTCGTACACGCGGTCCATCTCCGCGGTCGACAGCGGCAGGGGTGGTGGATTGAGCCAGACGTCGAACTCGCCGTGACGCTGTACCAGCGCGCGCGCATTGCCCGCATTGGATTCGAGATGCAGGATCCGCGAGGCGTGCGCGTAGAGCACCGCGTCCTCGCGCACCGCCTCGAACGCCGGCAGGCGCACCACGCTGCGCGCGCGGTCGGCATTGGCCACGCGGCGCACGAAACGCACCACCTGCTCCGTGGCGGGGGCCGCGGCGGGCCGTGGCGCCGCTGGCGTCGCAGGTTCCGCGTAGGGGGCAGGACGTGGCGCCACGGGCCCCGGTGCGTCGAGATGGGTCGAGTCGATCTCGATCCAGTCGGCGCGCGGGCCACGCACGACGAACGCAGTGCCACGGATGTCGCAGAGAGCGCTCACGGGCTCCCCGGCATCGAGGCGATGCGCGATCTCGCAGATCTGCCGTTCCGCGTTGCCGTAGATCAGCAGGTCGGCCTGCGAATCGACCAGCACCGAGCGCCGCACCTGCTCGGACCAGTAGTCGAAGTGCGCGATGCGCCGCAGCGAGGCCTCGATGCCGCCGATGACGACCGGCACGTCGGCGAACGCCTCACGCACGCGCTGCGCGTAGACGATCAGCGCGCGGTCCGGCCGCCGGCCGCCTGCGCCCTCCGGCGTATAGGCATCGTCGCTGCGCACCCGGCGGTCGGCGGTATAGCGGTTGACCATCGAGTCCATGTTGCCGGCCGTGACACCGAAGAACAGGCGCGGCCGTCCCAGCGCGCGGAACGCCGCCGCATCGTTCCACGCGGGCTGCGCGATGATGCCGACGCGGAAGCCCTGCGCCTCGAGCACGCGACCGACGATCGCCATGCCGAAGCTCGGGTGATCGACATAGGCATCGCCCGTCACGATGATGATGTCGCAGCAGTCCCAGCCGAGCGCATTCATCTCGGCACGCGACATCGGCAGGAACGGCGCGGGTCCCAGTTCGTGAGCCCAGTACCTGCGGTACGAGAACAGCTCGCGTGGTGCGGCAGGAATCATCGCGGCAGGCTCCCCGCGTGCATCGATGCGGACGACCGTCGGCGCATATCTGTGTTCATCCCGTGGACTGGAGACCCTGCGCGATGCCCGAAATGCTCGCCGTCAGCGACTCCAGCAGCGTCAGATCGGCGCATCCGGACGCGCGCCAGCGCTTCAGCAGGTCGACCTGCATCAGGTGCATCGGGTCGAGGTAGGGTGCGCGCAGCAGAATGGCGCGCTGCAGATTCGGGTTGCTGTCCAGCAGGTCCACCTCACCCTTGGTCCACGACACCCAGCGACAGGTGAGTGCGTACTCGCGCCGGATCTCCTCGATGTACGGCTGAAACTCGTCGTCGACCAGCGATTCGTACAGCGCGGCGATGTCGAGATCGGCCTTGGCGAGTTCGCTCTCGACATCATCGAGCAGCGTCGCGAAGAAGGGCCAGCCGCTGTAGGCCTGTGTCAGCAGCGATGAGCCGTGCTGGCGCACGGCCGCGTCGAGCCCGCTGCCAACGCCGTACCACCCCGGC
>CAYWMY010000333.1:0-3128 GCA_964459405.1 uncultured Steroidobacteraceae bacterium
TCGATACAGGCCGCGAAGTGGGAGGCGCTGCTGCGCTTCCTCGACTATCAGCCGATCGTCGTACCGGACCTGAGCCGGATGGAGTGGCCGTCGCCGTCCCAGCTCGACTGGGTCGCGATCATGATTGGCCAGGCCGGCTCCCGGGGGGCCATGGGCGAGTTGCTCGTGCGTCTCCGGGAATACGACGTGCAGATGCCGCTCGTGTGCGTGGACGACTTCGGCCGCGACTGCGATGGCGCGCATGCGGTGCACCTGCAGCTCGAGTTGCCGATCCGCTATCCGCAGCTGTCCGCGGTGCTGCGCGAAGCACGCGCCATCCGCGCGCAGCCCGAACTTCGCGGGCGCTTTCGCCCGGCAGGGGTCTCGTGCGCCATCCGCCAGGTGCAGCGCCTGATGCACCAGGTCGCGCCCTTCGATACCGGCGTACTGATCCTCGGCGAGTCGGGCACCGGCAAGGAGATGGCGGCGCGTCACATCCACGAACTGTCTCCGCGTGCCGGCAGGCCCTTCGTGCCGGTGAACTGCGGGGCCATACCCCCCGAGCTGCTCGAGAGTGAGCTGTTCGGACACGAGAAGGGTGCGTTCACCGGCGCCGTTACCGCCCGCACCGGGCGCTTCGAGTTCGCCGAGGGTGGCACGCTGTTCCTCGATGAGATCGGCGACATGCCGCACGCCATGCAGGTGAAACTGCTGCGCGTACTGCAGGAACGCTGCTTCGAGCGCGTGGGCAGCAACCGCTCCGTCAACTGCGATGTGCGCATCATCGCGGCCACGCATCGCGACCTCGAGGTGGCGATCCGCGAGGGCCGGTTCCGCGAGGACCTCTACTACCGTCTCAATGTCTTCCCCGTCGTGCTTCCACCGCTGCGAGACCGTATCGAGGACCTTCCGGCCCTGTGCGGCGAGCTGCTGGCCGGCATCGCGGCGCGCACGGGTCAGACCGTGAGCCTCACGGATGCCGCGATGCGCGTCCTGGCCGCTCATCGCTGGCCCGGTAACGTGCGTGAGCTTGGCAATCTGCTGGAGCGCCTCGTGATTCTGCACGCCGGCCGTGAGGTCGACGTCGATGACCTCCCGGAGCGTTACCGCGCGCATGTCCCCGGTCCGGCGTGCGGCAACGATCCGCGCGGCGGCCTGCCGCCGGATGGCCTCGATCTGAAGGACCACCTCGCACAGCTCGAGGTGGCCCTGATCCGCCAGGCGCTGCAGCGCTCCAACGGTACCGTCGCGGAAGCCGCCCGCCTGCTGCGCATGCAGCGGACCACACTGGTCGAGAAGCTCCGCAAGTACGGCGTCGACTCGCAGGTCGCCTGAGGATCCTGCCGGAGCAACGCCGGAATTTTGACGCCCAACGCCCGCGTCGACTGACTCTGGCTGCTCAAGCTGTTGATTAGCCTGGCATTCCTTGTCGCGGCACGGTTATTGCTGGATCGCCTGTGGAACCCTCGACGGATTGCCATGGGCACGACCACTGAATCGCAGGCACTCAAGCGCGCGTTCCGCGATTTTGCGGAGCTCTCGGCGTCGCTGGAATCCTCCTATCGCGCCCTCGAGTCGCAGGTCGCGCGGCTGTCCACTGAACTCGGCACGGCCGAACGGGCGCGCGGTGCGGCGCTCGAGGCGCGCGAACGGCTGGCGGCACGCATGGAACGTCTGCTGGAGGTTCTGCCCGGTGGTGTGCTCATCCTCGACGAGGATGGCGTTGTCCACGAGGCCAATGCCGCCGCGGTGGCCATGCTGGGGGAGCCGCTGCACGGTGAGTCCTGGGCGCGGGTCCGATCGCGCGTGCTGTCGAACGCGTCACCCTATGGCGGCGAGATCGCCCTGGCCGGCGGCCGCCGCGTGTCGTTGTCCGAGCGTGCGCTCGGCAGCGAGCCTGGCTCGATCGTCCTGATCACCGATGTCACCGAGTCGCATCTGGTGCGTGAACTCGCAACGCGTCGCGAGCGACTGGCCGCGCTGGGTGAGCTGGCTGCCCGGCTCGCACACCAGCTGCGGACGCCGCTTGCGGCCGCCATGCTGTACGCGACGCAGCTGAGTTCCGCGCCGGCGTCGCGGCACAGCGTGCTCGCGGAGCGCGTCGTTGCGCGGCTGCGCAGCCTCGAGAGTCTGATCGCCGACATGCTGGGTTATGCGCGCGGTGCCGGCGGAAATGCCACCGAGATCCCGGCCGCAGGGCTGCTGGAAGACGTGGCACAGACGCTCGCCGCGCGTCTCGTCGCGGGCGGCCGTCTGACACTGCGGGTTCGGGAGGCCGGACTCGTGGTGCACGGCAATCGCACCGCACTCTGTGGTGCGCTGGTGAATCTCGTCGAGAACGCGCTCGACGTCGTCGGTCCTGCGGCCGAGGTCCTCATCGAGGCACGACGCGCATCGGACATGGGCGTGGAGCTGCGAGTATCGGACAACGGGCCCGGTGTCGCGCCCGCCGACCGCGAGCGCATCTTCGAGCCGTTCTTCAGTGCCAGATCCGGCGGCACGGGCCTGGGGCTTGCGGTGGCGCGCGGTGTTGCGCTTGCCCACGGCGGCTCCCTGCGCTGCGTGGAAGTCGACCGTGGCGCGCTGTTTGTGATGACGATGCCGGCACGCGCCGCGGGCGTGGCGCCGGCTCTGCGGGAGGCTGGCTGATGCCGACGAACGAGGAGCCCTTGACGATCCTGGTCGTGGAGGACGACACGCCGCTGTGTGAGGCCATGTGCGACACGCTCGAGTTCGCCGGCCTGCGCGCCCGCGGTGCCGGCTCCGCTGCCGCGGCGCTGGAGATCGCCGGCCGCGAGCCGCTGGCGCTGGTCATCAGCGATGTGCACATGGCGGGCAGCGACGGCCACGAGCTGCTGCGCGGGCTCAAAGCGCGCTATCCGGAGCTGCCGGTCGTACTGGTGACCGCGCACGCCAGCGTCGTATCGGCCGTGCACGCCATGCGCGACGGAGCCGCTGACTATCTCGAGAAACCGTTCGCGGCTGAGGCGCTGGTCGCTGTTGCGCGACGCCATGCCCGCCGCATGGGTGACAGTGACGCGGTGCCGGTCGTCGCCGACCCGCGCAGTCGCGAGCTCTACGAGATGGCGCTGCGCGTGGCGCGCAGCGACGTCACGGTGCTGATCACCGGCGAGAGCGGCACGGGCAAG
>CAYWMY010000334.1:0-3102 GCA_964459405.1 uncultured Steroidobacteraceae bacterium
TTCCGGCTGGTGTTCATGACCTTCCATGGCCGTGAGCGAATGGACGAGCACACCCGCGAACACCTGCATGAGAGTCCCTGGGTGGTGACGCTGCCGCTGATCCTGCTGGCGATTCCGTCGGTCGTCATCGGCTGGCTGACCGTGGGGCCGGTCGTGTTCGGCGATTTCTTCGGCTCGGCGATCCAGCATCCGGCGGCCGGGCCGCTCGACGAGCTGGGGCACCATTTCCACGGGCCCGCGTCGTTCGTCATGCACGCGCTGTCTTCGCCGGCGCTGTACCTGGCGGCGGCAGGCGTGTTCGCGGCCTGGTTCCTGTACCTGCGGCGGCCGGAGCTGCCGGGCCTCATCCAGCAGCGGCTGGGGCCCGTCTACCGCCTGCTCGACAACAAGTACTACTTCGACTGGTTCAACGAGCACGTGGTCGCGGCCTCGGGCCGCGCCATCGGCAGCCTGCTGTGGAAGGCGGGTGACCAGGCCGTCATCGATGGCGCGCTGGTCAACGGCTCGGCGCGTGCCGTCGGCCTGCTGTCCGGGGTCGTGCGCCGGGTGCAGACCGGTTACCTGTATCACTACGCCTTCGCGATGATCATCGGCCTGTCGGTGCTGCTCGCCTGGCTGGTCCTGAAGGGTTGACGATGTCCACTACCACGGGATTTCCGCTGCTGAGCTGGCTGGTCTGGCTGCCCATTGCCGGAGGCGTCGCGGTGCTGGCGCTCGGCGAGGCGCGTGCCGCTGCCGGCCGCTGGCTCGCGCTGGGGGTGTCGGTCGCGGCGTTCGTGCTGAGCCTGCCGCTGTGGGCGGACTTCGACCGCGCTACCGCGGCGATGCAGTTCGTGGAGCGTGCCAGCTGGATTCCGTCGCTGAACGCCTGGTATCACCTCGGTGTGGACGGCATTGCCGTGCCGCTCATCGTGCTGACGACGTTCATCACGCCGCTGGTGGTGATCGCCGGCTGGACGGTGATCGAGAAGAAGCCGACGCAGTACTTCGCCGCCTTCCTGATGATGGAAGGACTCATGATCGGCGTGTTCGCGGCGCTCGATGCGCTGCTGTTCTATGTGTTCTGGGAAGCGATGCTGATCCCGATGTTCATCATCATCGGCGTCTGGGGTGGCGCGCGCCGCGTGTACGCGACGCTGAAGTTCTTCCTGTACACCTTCCTGGGCTCGGTTTTCATGCTGGTTGCCCTGATCTACATGTATCTGAAGAGCGGCAGCTACCAGATCGCGGATTTCCAGCTGCTGCCCCTCACGCTGCGCGAGCAGACGTTGATCTTCCTGGCGTTCTTCGCGGCGTTCGCGGTCAAGATCCCGATGTGGCCCGTCCATACCTGGCTGCCGGACGCACACGTCGAGGCGCCGACGGGCGGCTCGGTCGTGCTGGCGGCGATCATGCTGAAGATGGGCGGCTACGGTTTCCTGCGTTTCAGCCTGCCGATCGCTCCCGATGTGAGCCGCGAGCTGGACTGGCTGATCATCAGCCTGTCATTGATCGCGGTGATCTACATCGGCCTGGTGGCAATCGTGCAGCAGGACATGAAGAAGCTGATCGCGTACTCGTCCATCGCGCACATGGGGTTCGTGACGCTGGGCAGCTTCCTGGCCTTCGACATCGCGACCGCCACGGGCGGGCTCGGCGGTGCCGGCATGGGCATCGACGGCGCCATGGTGCAGATGGTGTCGCACGGGCTCATTTCCGGCGCGCTGTTCCTGTGTGTCGGCGTCCTGTACGACCGGCTGCACACGCGCGAGATCGCGGCCTACGGCGGCGTCGTGAACACGATGCCGGTGTTCGCCTTCTTCATGGTGCTGTTCGCGATGGCGAACTCGGGGCTGCCCGGCACCTCGGGCTTCGTGGGTGAGTTCCTCGTGATCCTGGCGAGTTTCAAGGCGGACCTGTGGTATGCGGTGCTGGCCGCGGTGACCCTGATCCTCGGTGCTTCGTATTCGCTGTGGCTCGTCAAGCGCGTGATCTGGGGTGAGGTTGCCAACGAGGGTGTCGCTTCGCTGAAGGACCTGAACGCGCGCGAGTTCGTGGTCCTGGCGGTGCTCGCGATCGCGGTGCTGCTGCTCGGCCTCTGGCCGGCGCCGCTGCTCGATCTGATGCGGCCCACGGTCGAGCACCTGGTGCAGCAGATCGTGGTCTCGAAGCTGTGATGGCGCGCGGAGCGGCCCGATGAATGAGCATCTCATGCCCCTGGACCTGACGCCTGCAGCCGCGGAGATCTTCCTGCTCGCGGCGGCCTGCGCACTGCTGCTCGTCGACCTGGTCGTGACGGACGCGCGGCGCTGGATCACCTACCTGCTGTCGATCGTGGCGCTGGCCGGTGCCGCGGTCATCACTTCGGCCGTGGGGCCGGCGGTGAGGGAAGTCGCCTTCTTCGGGCAGTATGTCGGCGACCCGATGGGCACGGTGCTCAAGCTGTTCACCTACGCCGCGGTCGCCGTCGCCTTCCTGTATTCGCGCGAATACCTCGTGGATCGCGGCATGTTCCGCGGGGAGTTCTTCACGCTGGCGCTGCTCGCCGTGCTCGGCATCAACGTCATGATCTCGGCGAACAGCCTGCTGTCGATGTACCTGGGCATCGAGACGATGTCGCTGGCGCTGTATGCGATGGTGGCCTTCGATCGCGAGGACGGCATCGCGGCCGAATCGGCCATGAAGTACTTCGTGCTGGGCGCGATCGCCTCGGGAGCGCTGCTGTACGGCATCTCGATCGTGTATGGCGTTTCCGGAACAGTGGAACTGGGCGAGCTCGCCGAAGCGCTGACGGACCCGGACACGGCGCGCAACGTCGGGCTGCTGTTCGGCCTCGCCTTCATCGTCGTCGGCATCGCATTCAAGTTCGGGGCGGTGCCTTTCCACATGTGGGTGCCGGACGTCTATCACGGCGCGCCCACCGCGGTGACGCTGTTCATCGGCTCGGCGCCCAAGGTGGCTTCGTTCGCACTGGCGATCCGGGTGCTCGCCGAGGGCATGGCGGGGGCGGCCGATGCGTGGTCCGACATGCTGATCGTGCTGGCCGTGCTGTCCATGGCGGTCGGCAACGTGGTGGCGATCGCGCAGACCAATATCAAGCGCATGCTGGCGTATTCGACCATC
>CAYWMY010000335.1:0-3059 GCA_964459405.1 uncultured Steroidobacteraceae bacterium
GTCCTGTCCGGTAACCCGCTCCGCCGTGTCATCGCCACCGTCTGCCTGGCCCTCGGCGGGGCGGCCGGCGCCAGCGGCCTCGCCGCGGCCGACGCGGTCACGGACTGGAACGCCATCGCGACCACGACGGTCTTCAACGCGCAGCCGACCGAGCGGCCATCGGCCGGCATCCACTGGGCCATGGTGCAGATTGCGGTGTACGACGCCGTCAACGCCATCGACGGCAGCTACAGCGTGTTCGCGGTGCGGCCCACGAACACCCCGGTGCGGGGCGCGTCCCAGCCGGCGGCGGCCGTGTCCGCGGCGTACCAGGTGCTGCTGGCGCTGTTTCCGAGCCGCGCCACGCAGCTCGCTGCGTCGTACGCGGCCTCGCTCGCGGCGATCGCGGACGGCGACGCGAAGACACGCGGCATCGCGATCGGTGTCGAGGTCGCCACGAAACTGCTGCTGCTGCGCGTGAATGACGGGCGCTTCGACATCGTGCCCTACGCGTTCGGTACCGGCCCCGGGGTCTATCAGCTCACGAGCTGGCAGGCGCCGACACCACCGCCCGCTCCGACGGGCCCGGTGACGCCCTGGCTCGCGAAGGTGAAGCCCTTCGCGCTCAAAGCTACCTCGCAGTTCCGCGGCGACGGACCACCGGACCTCGACACTCTCGATTACGCCGACGACTTCGCCGAGGTGAAGGCGCTCGGCGTGAAGAACAGCCCCGCACGGACCGCGGCACAGACTGAGATCGGCAGGTTCCACACCATGAACCCGACGCTGTTCTGGGGCAACAACCTCAACGCATTCGTGGTCGCGCAGGGACTCAGTCTGGCGGAGAACGCGCGCCTGATGGCGCAGCTGTTCGTGTCCTATGGCGATGCGAACGTCGCCTGCTGGGATGCGAAATATGCGTTCAACCGCTGGCGCCCGGAGACGGCGATCCGCAATGCCGATGCGGACGGCAATGCCGCGACCGACGCCGACACGGCCTGGCTCGCGCAGGAGAACACACCGCCTCATCCCGAATACCCGGCGGCGCACGGCTGCGCGGCCGGTGCGGTCATGGAGGCGCTGCGCCAGTTCTTCGGCACGAAGCACCTCGACCTGTCGTTCACGAGCACGACGACCGGTACGACGCATGTGTTTCACCACACCGAGGCGTTCCTGAGGGAGATCGGCAACGCGCGCGTCTATGGCGGCATGCACTTCCGCAGCTCGACCGAGGATGGGGCGGCGCTCGGCCGCAAAGTCGCCAAGTGGGTCGCGAAGCGCCACTTCAAGCCGCTGGACGATTGACGGCCGCCTGTCGTGTCGCGGACCCGGGCCCCGGGATTGCGCAACGCGATCCCGGGGCCGCGTTTTTTGCCCGCGGCACACCCGCTGTGCGCGCCCGGCCGATCGCTCATACGCCACCGGACGGCAGACGCCGGGGGATTCGTTCGCGCCTCGCTGGCACGGTCCGTGGCGTCTCTGCCGGGCTCCGGGCACGCCTTCCTTCGCCTTCCGGAAGGATTCACGAACGCTTCACGCGCCCTTCATGCACTGGCGCGGCCTGCGCGGGACAACGGATCCCGCAATCGCGCGTTCGAGTCAGGAGGAACTGCCATGTTCAGGAACATACGAGGGTTCGTCGCGATCGGGGCCGTGAGTCAAATCGTCGGACTCGGCACGGCGCCCGCCGCGCCAGGAGCCATCGGTGCGTGGTTCGGACTCTCTCGCACGCGCCGTGGCGCGGACACGCGTGGCGATCACGCTTGCGGAGGAATGGTCCTGCACAGGCTGCTGCTGATCCCGCTCGGCACCCTCGCGGGACTGTTTGTCGTGACGCCCGTGTTGTCGGCGCTGTTCCGCGAGGTCGTCGCGGATCTGCGGGCGCCGTCGCGAGGGCTGACGATCGACGTGGACACGGACAGCGGTGCCGGGCGGTCGTGACGTGCCGGCGCGAGTGTGGGCGTGGCGACGCATCGTGTCACGGCCAGGCAGCCGCCGGCAGGCCATCGCTGCCCGTGCGCCAGGGCACCCAGGCGAGCATCACGGTACCGACCGCGATGTCGCTCTTGCGCGGTGCGACCGACACGCGTCGCAGCGCGAGGCGATCGGCTTCTAGGGACTGCGTCAGCGCCGCGACATCCTGCTCGACGGTGGCGTTGAGTTCCTTGAGGCGCGCCTGCAGCACCTCGAGGCTGTCCTCGGCTCGGTCGACGTCGCCGGATTCCCGCTGTACGCGGCCGGCTGAACGCGCCGCGGTGCCAAGCCTGCCGAGTGCGCCACGCCTGCCACCGAACAGTGCGCCCAGCACCGAGGCGCCGACGGACACGGCCGCATCGAGGCGACTCTGCGTGTGCTGCGATCGCTCGCGGGCCACACGGTCCTCGGCGCGACGGATCTGATCGCCGAGAGTCTGCAGCTTCGCGGCATATTTCGTGCGCAGTGCCTGCACTTCTGCATCACGCCGCTCGCGCGCCGCGAACGCGAGGCGCGCACGGAAGTCGCCTTCGCTCTCGCCGGGGTGTGAGTAGAGCTTCAGCGCATCGCAGGCCAGCAGCTCGACCTCGCCGTGCTGATACAGATACGCCGCCAGCGCCTTGCCGAAGCTCGCGTAGTTCGCGGCCCGGAGTGCTGCGGGCGGCGCCTCCTCGAATGCCGCGGTCGCGACTGGCGTGTCACTGCCGCACTGACACAGTTCGGGGACTTCGGTGGCCTCGTCCCACCACACGGCCTTGCCGTCATCACTGAATGGCGCGACCAGTGCGAAGCCGCGCCAGTCGTCGAGGCCGGCCTTCGCGTCGACGTAGTGGAGCCGCACGCGGGCCGCGGCAGCCGGTCGCCAGGACAGTGATCCGCGGCCCGGGCGTGGCTGCAGAAAGATCTCCTCGATGCCGGCCGCGACCATCGGTCGTGGTCCGCCGCCGGGTGGTGTCGCGGCGATGGCCGATCCGTTCGCGCCGGCCGCGGACGCAGCCGCTGCGCCCGCCGTGCGCGCCGCGGCTGTCGCGGGAGCCGCTGGCACCGCACCTGCGGTGCTGCTGCCACGCGCCGCTTCCAGCTTCTGGATCTCGGCGAGCGTCAGC
>CAYWMY010000336.1:0-3002 GCA_964459405.1 uncultured Steroidobacteraceae bacterium
GCCGGCCGCGCGCGCCGGCCTCCCAGGATTTCGCCACCACGGCCTCGAGCGGCGGATCCGCCACGAAGCCGACCGGCAGCGAACAGGGCGCGCCCGGATCCGCGCAGGTCAGTTCGACCGGCGTCGGCACACGGAAGCCCTCACTGTAGCCACTGTAGAGCGTGACCCCGGGCGTCGCGGCCCAGGTCAGGCCGAGCGCGGGATTGAACCGCGAGAAGCGGTGCCGACCGTCGAGTTCCGGTTCCTCGCCGCTGCGGTCGGCGATCTGCACGCGTGCGTGGTTGTAGCGGCCCGAGGCCGTCAGATGCACGCCCTCGGTGAATGCCAGGGTGTCGCTGAGATAGACGCCCCAGTAGCGATTACGCCCGGCCACGTCGGTGTCGAGCTCCGTCCCGCCGGTGGCGACGGCGCCGCGATCGGCCGTGAACGCCGCCTCCTGCTCGAACTGGCGGAAGCGGCTGCGGCCGCGATCGAGCGTGGTGCCGATCGTCAGCCGGTTGTTGCGGCCGGCCAGTGCCGCGGACCATGCGAGCTGCAGCGCCGCGCCCGAAGTGCGCTGCCGGGTCGAGGTACGCCGGAACTCGGCTTCGTATGCGTCGTCACCGGGATCCAGCGGAGTGTCCCCGTCGTCGAACTCGGCATCGCCATTCGCCGTGCCGAGGCGCAGCCTGCGGTGGTAGGCGCTCGCGGAGATGATCGCGCCCTCGCGCAGCGTGTGCGCGACATTCAGGGTCGCGAAATCGACCCCCGGACGACTCTCGTCGGGATGTGTATAGACGGCCTCACGCCGCTCCGCGAGCCAGGGTTCCGGCACCAGACCATTGCCGACGAGCCGGTTGCGCGCATGCGTGAACGCGAGCTCGATGCGCGTGTCCTCGCTCTGCCAGCCGAACTTGCCGAAGCCCTGGCGCACCCGCGATGACGAATGGTCGCGCCAGCCATCCTCGTCGAAGCCGCTCAGCGCGACGAGACCATCGAGCGCGCCGTGAGTGCCGCCCGCGCGCAGCGACAGCGTGCGCCGGCAGAACGAACCCGCAGCGGCCCGGCCCGCGAAGCCCGGCGCGTCGCGGCCCGAAAGTGTGCGCAGTACCAGCGCACCGCCCAGCGTGTTGAGGCCGAACACAGGATTGGCGCCCGGCAGCAGCTGCACCTCGGAGATCGCCTGCGTCGGGATCAGGTCCCAGGACACGGTGTCGCCGAAGGACTCGTTGACGCGCACGCCATCGACGTAGACCGACAGTCCGATCGGATTGCCAAGCAGCGGCGAGGCCGTGAAGCCGCGAAAACTCACATCCGGCTGGAAGGGATTCGACTGCGCCTCATTGACGTGCACGCTGGCGAAATCGCGCTCCAGCAGTTCGGCCACCGTCGCCGGCCGATCGCGCTGCAGCTCGGTCCGGCCGGCCGTCTGCACATTCGCGGGCACCTGATCGCGCGGCACACCGAGACCACGGAGCGGCGTGGCGACGACTTCGACGTCCGCCGCGAGCGGTGCAGCCGGTTCGGCAGCGCCGGAAGCCGCCCCCGCGAGCGCGAGCGCGAGCGCGAGCGCGCACAGCATCGCGCGCGGCAGCGCACGGCGATCAGACATCATGGGCGGACCGACCTCCAACGGATGCCGGGCACCCGGCCCGGCCGTGTGCCGCAGTGTAGACGAATCCCGCCGGATATCGCGGCTCAGACCGTGAGCACGCCGCCATTCGGGCTCAGCGTCTGCCCGATCATGTACGCGCTCTCGTCGCGGCACAGGAACACCACGGCGGCGGCCACCTCGCGCGCCTGGCCCAGCCTTCCCTGCGGCACCTGCAGCGCAATGGTGTCCAGCAGCCGCTGTCCCGCCTGATCCTGGAAGGGCGTATCGATGAAACCGGGCGCCACGGCGTTGACGCGGATGCCGAGGTGCGCGACCTCCTTCGCGACCGAGCGCGTGAAGCCCAGCACCCCGGCCTTGGCCGCGGAATAATGCGGGAATCCCGTGCACCCCTGCATGCCGCACAGCGAGGCGACGTTCACGATCACGCCGCGGCCGCGCGGCTTCATGCTGCGCAGTGCCCGGCGCGTGCCGTAGAACACGCTCGACAGATTGACGTTCAGCATCTCCGCCCATTCGGCATCGGTCATCTCCATCGTGGCATCGAGCGGCGTCGTGGCGGGCCGGCCCGTGCGGCCGACCTCGTCCATCTGCTGCTCGATACGCGGCCGGATGCGGCGCATGTTCTCGCCGCCGTTGATGCCGGCGTTGTTGACCAGGATGTCGAGCGGACCGATTGCGTGTTCCACGTGATCGATCGCAGCGTCGAAGACAGAGGAACGGGACACATCGCCGATCACGGCGAGACCGCCGGTTTCAGCGGCGAGCGACCGCGCCCGCTGCTCGTCGAGGTCGACGATGCCGACGCGGCAGCCTTCCGCCGCGAGCGCACGCACGGTCGCCTCGCCAATGCCGCTTGCGCCGCCGGTCACGATGGCGATCCGGCCTGCGAGCGGCGCGCCATTGGCAGTTGTTCCGTTCATTGATGCTCCCGTGAATCTGTGATGGTTGGGTTGCGAGGGTCGCTGCCGCGCCGAAGCTCCGGCGCCGCAGCGTCACCCCTGCGTGTCGAGGTTACGGTGTCGGACAGTCACCCTCATTCCGTCTCGAAGCCCTGGTCTTCGAACTTCAGCGTCCGCGCATTCTCGGTGACCGTCCGGACCACGTGGTCCGGCGCACCGCTCGGCAGGCTCGCCTGCACATCGAGCGTCACCTTGACCTCGGATCCCGGCAGCGCCGTCAGGTGCGCGATCAGTTCCTCCGCGATCCGGCTGGCGTCGCGGCCGACGCGCATCGGGTCCAGATGCACCGTGCCGTAGTAGCGCCGCGGCTTCGGTGCAGCGGGCGCTGCCGCCCCTCCCTTGGGGCTGATACCGCCGCTGGTGGAAGGCCTTCCGTCCCGGCTTCTACCCCATTTGGACAATCAGGCACTTGAACCAGACCGTACGGTACTCGACGCGGCTCTTGACGC
>CAYWMY010000337.1:0-2965 GCA_964459405.1 uncultured Steroidobacteraceae bacterium
CCCGGCGGAGCTGCGTCAGGAACTCGCCGAGATCGGCCGAAGACTGGGCTGAATGGCAACCCGCGGCCGGGTGTCCGTCCCGGGACGGGCGCCCGGCGCCATTGATGGCCGCACTGCGCGGCCATGCATGAAGTGCGGTTCGGCGCCACCCGCGCGGCTCGCGGACCCTGTGGCGTGGCAGCGTGTCACGAACCGCTCCAGCAGCGCGCGCTCAGCAGCCGGGATCCCAGCCCCGGCGTGTGCCTATTCCTCGAGGGCGAATTCGATGGTGTGCGCCGCGCCCGCCTCCGGGATCTGGCCCAGACCCAGGGTGCCGCTGCCCCGCAGCGTCATCGAATCGCGGCGCAGGAACGACTCCTCCCCCGCGGCGGCGTGCACGAACGTACCATTGGTGCTCTGGTCGAGCAGTACGAATCGGTTCTTGGCGGCCTCGACGCGCGCGTGGATGCGGGACACCAGGCCGCCGCGCACCAGCAGGTCATTCTCCTCCGCCCGGCCCAGCGTCGCGACCGTTCGCTCGCGGCTGTCCAGTACGATTTCCCGGCCCTGACAGCGCAACCGCAGGCGCAGTGGCTTCTGATCGCCGGGCAGCGCGATCGACGGCACCATGCTGGTCGCGTCTTCCGGCTTCCACAGCACCTCGAAGAGGCCGACTTCGCCGTGCAGCCCCCGCGGGACCGCGACGTCGACCTGACGCACGGCACCGCGCCAGTCCTCGCCCAGCTTCGCCACCACAGCGTCGGTCACGATGATCTGGCCGGCCTTCGCCTGGCTCGTCATGCGGTTGGCCGTATGCACGGCCGCGCCGAAGACATCGCGGTTCTCGATCACGACCGGGCCGTAATGACAGCCGATGCGGATCATCACCGGCTGGCCGTCGACGGCGAGGTCCCTGCGGGTGCCGATCACCGTCTGCATCGCCGAGCCCGCAGCCAGGGCGTCGTCGCAGCGTTCGAAGGTCGACATGACCTCGTCGCCCATGGTCTTGACGACGCGCCCGTGATGCTCCTCCGTGGCACGACGCATGAGATCCACGCACACCGCCACGAGATCGCTGGCCCGTTCGTCGCCCAGAGTCTCGAACAGTCGGGAGCTGCCGACGACATCGGCAAAGAGAATGGCCAGTTCAGCGTCGGAACCCATGCAACCCCGCGGCAGCAATCTGGAGGGTCCCGGTGGCTCCGCAAACACGCCGCAACCCCGGGACGCCCGGGATTATATCAAGTCGACTGCGGCACCCTTCATCGCACTCGACCCGGACCCGGGGCAGCACGAGGCCGCCGGGGTCACAGCGACGCACGCGCTGCCCTTCATTGCCCTGGGTCCGAGGCCGGAACAGACCCGGAGACAGCCGACACCGGGACCGCCGGCACGCCGCGTGAGATCCACCTTCGCTCTCAGGGCGGGAGTCCTTCGGCGCGGGAGGCCGCCAGCGCATTCGTGATCAGTTCGGGGCCGGCGTGGCGGTTCCGCGCGCCCTCGGACAGGGTCCGGCGCCAGGCGCGGGCACCGGCACGCCCGGCCAGCAGCCCAAGCATGTGGCGCGTGATCGCGTGCAGCCGGGTGCCGCGCATGAGCTCGCGCTCCGCGTAGTCCTGCATCAGCTCAACGACGCGCGAGGGCGACGGCGCCTCGTAGCCGTCGCCCCAGGCGGCCGCGTGCAGGGCCGCGAGCACGTAGGGGTTGTGGTAAGCCTCCCGCCCCAGCATCACGCCGTCGACGTGACGCCACTGCTCGGCCGCCTGCGGCACAGTCCGCAGCCCGCCATTGACGACCACGAACAGCGCCGGGAAATCCTTCTTGATCTGCCGGGCCCGGTCGTAATGCAGCGGTGGAATCTCGCGGTTCTGCTTCGGGCTCAGGCCCTGCAGCAGCGCCTTGCGCGCATGGATGATCAGCAGCCGGCAGCCCGCCTCGAACACGGCCCCGACGAAGTCGTGCAGGAATCCATAGTCGTCACGCTCATCGATGCCGATCCGCGTCTTGACGGTGACCATGGCGTCCGTCTCGGCCCGCATCGCCCTCACGCAGCGCGCGACGAGGCCGGGCCGCGCCATCAGGCACGCCCCGAAAGTCGCGCTCTGCACGCGATCGCTGGGGCAGCCGACATTGAGGTTGATTTCCCGATAGCCACGGTCCGCTGCGACGCGGGCGGCGGCCGCGAGCTCGGCTGGATCAGCCCCCCCGAGTTGCAGGGCCAGCGGCTGTTCGGCCGGATCCCAGGCCAGCAGTTCGTCACCGCGCCCGCGCAGGATCGCCGGGGTCGTGATCATCTCGGTGTAGAGCCACATGCGCGGCGAGAACAGCCGCAGGAAGTAACGGCAGTGGCGATCCGTCCAGTCCAGCATCGGCGCGACACACAGGCGATGCCCCTGCTGTGCTGCGCCCCCGTCGCCGCTCATGCCGGCGGCCCCGCGGGCGGCGCGAGCGCCGGGTCGCGGGGCATCCGCGCATGCGGGCCCTCCCCGGCTGCGACGATCTCGAGAACCTGATGCATGTGATGCACGATGCTGGACGAGCGGCCGCGACCGCGGGGCGCGATTCTACTTCGCGCCACGCCCGGAATGGCGCAGTGATCAGCCGCCGGGGGCTCGCCGCGGCCGAGCGTGCGGGAACTGCTCCTGAGGCGCCGGACGCGCCACGTGATATCCCTGCGCGAAATCGACCTTCAGAAGGCGCAGCACGTCGAGCACCTCCTGGCTCTCGACGCACTCGGCGACGGTCTTGATCCCCGTGGCGCGGCCCACCTGCGCAATGGCCTCGACGATGCTGCGATCGACGGTGTCGTGTGCGATGTTCTGCACGAACTGGCCATCGATCTTGATGATGTCGACCGGCAGCGTCTTGAGGTAGTGAAACGAGGACAGCCCGCTGCCGAAGTCGTCCAGCGCCACGAGGCAGCCACGCGCGCGCAGCTCGCGCATGAAGCCGCCGACATTGGCCAGGCTGGCGATCGCCGCCGTCT
>CAYWMY010000338.1:0-2959 GCA_964459405.1 uncultured Steroidobacteraceae bacterium
GAACTCACTGCACTGCGGTCCGCCGGAGATCCGCACCGCGGAAGAACTCGGCGCAGCGCTTGCAGCCGCCGATCGCACGCCCGACAGCCGGGACCAGTGGCTGCGCGGCGTCGGCTACCACCAGTCCGTCGCGGGCGACATCGACCGCCACTGGCTCGATGCGCACGTCTGTCGTCGCCCGGCGCGCATCCAGCACCGCAGCGGCCGGCTGTGGATTCTTAACAGCCGGGCGCTGGAGCGGCTCGACGACGGCGCGGCGGATTCGCCGCTCGAGCGACTCGCGGGCCGGCCAACGGGCCGCCTGTACGACCAGGACGACTGGCTGCGGCGTCGCCTGCGTGGTGAGTGGCCGGATCTCGCGCCGGCGAGCGACCTGCTCGCACGCCGTGGTGTCACCGGGATCACGGATGCGACGCCCGGCAACGACCTCGAACGGCTCGAACACCTGCGCCTGGTGCAGGCTCGCGGAGAACTGCGGCAGAACGTGCTCGTGATGGGCAACGCCTCGCTCGCCAGAGCGACAACCACAGCACCGGATCCACGGCTCCGCGTCGGCCCGCTGAAGATCCATCTGCACGAGACCGCCCTGCCCGCCTTCGACAGTCTCGTCGCCGTGGTGCGCGCGAGCCACGCGGACGGCCGCGCCGTCGCCGTGCATTGCGTGACGCGTGCCGAGCTGCACTTCACGCTCGCGGTGCTCAGGGAAGCAGGGCCGCTGCGGGGCGACCGCATCGAACACGCCTCGGTCACGCCACCGGACGCACTGCCCCTGCTGCGTTCGCTCGGTCTCACGGTGGTCACGCAACCGCACTTCATCCGTGAGCGCGGCGATGCGTATCTCCGCGACGTCGAGGCGGACGACCAGCCGTGGCTCTACCGGCTGCGCAGCTTCCTCGATGCGGGCATTCGCCTGGCCGCGGGCTCCGACGCTCCCTTCGGCGATGCGGATCCCTGGCGCGCGATGCAGGCAGCCGTCGATCGCCGCACGGGCAGCGGTGCCGTCTGTGGTGCCGGCGAGGCGCTCACGCCGGAACAGGCGCTCGCGCTCTACTGCGGTGACGCGCTCGATCCGGGCGGCGCGCCGCGGCGCATCGTCGCGGGCGCACCGGCCGACCTGTGCCTGCTCGACAGGCCATGGCAGGCGGTGCGCGGGAATCCCGGCGACACGCGGGTGCGCATCACCTGGAGCGGCGGTCGCGTGATCTGGGATGCGGCCGCCGCCGGAAGCGGGATCTCATGAGATCCGTCGAGTTCGACACCTGTCACGTCCGTGCGGGATGGCTGGTTCAGAGCGCGCCGAACACCGTGTGGATGTGCCGCGTACGGATGCGCCAGCGGCCGTCGGCGCCACGGGCATAGGTATCGAGATAGTCGGCCACGATCTTCGGCACGGAGGTCTTCGCCTCCCCCTCGTGTGCCACATAGACGACGAGGCTGACCCAGCCGCGCGCGGCACCGGGACCCTCGCTCACGAAGCGCAGGTTCGTCAGCAGGTGGCGCGTGGTCACGCGCACCTGCGCGCGACGGCGCCAATGGTCGATCATCTGCGCCATGCCGCTCACGCTGCCACCCACCGCCGCGCCCGGTGGCGCGACCCAGAGGCAGTCCTCCGTGAAGAGCTCAGGCACGCGCTCGGCGTGGCCGAAATCCACACGCCAGCAGTACTCCGTGCACAGCGCAGTCAGGCTCGCGCGGTCTTCGGCGCTGATGCTCTCATAGGCGAACAGCTCGCTCATCGTCGGCTCCGGCAACGTCTTGACCCCGAGTTCTCAGGTGAACGGCCCCAGGCGCGCGGCCATGGTGCGCAGGTTCGGCACGGCGTCGCGGCCCCTGATCCACGGCCGCACCACGAGGCGGTCCACGCCGGCCTCCGCATAGCGCCGAACCTCGTCGGCACCGAGCTCGCCCGTGACGCTGCAGCTCACCTCGAATGGCACGTCGCCGCGGCCGCACTCCACCCGCAGGCGCCCGAGCGTGGCGACCGCGACCGTCATCTCCGCGGATGAGAGCTCGGAAGCCAGCCAGCCGTTGCCGCGGCGCGCCGCGCGCGCGAGTGCCGCGGGCGCGTGCCCGCCGAAGACGAACGGCGGATGCGGCCGCGTCTGCGGCTTCGGGATCATCCCGACCGGCGGCACCTGCAGCACACGCCCCGAATACTGCGTGACCTCGTCGTTGAACAGGCTCACCATCACATCGAGCGTTTCGTTGAAGCGCGTCCCGCGCGTCTCCCAGTCGCGCCCCATGATCTCGAACTCCTCCCTCAGCCAGCCGCCCCCCATACCGAACAGGAAGCGCCCGCCCGAGAACAGATCGAGCGTCGCGACCGAGCGCGCCAGCCGGAACGGGTCGTGCAAAGGCACGATCGACACCGATACGGCGAGCTTCAGCCGGCGTGTCACGGCGGCGAGATAGCCGAGCACGGCATAGGGATCGTAGAACGGCAGATTGGCGTGAAACGCCTCATGGCCGTCGTCCTTCTCGCCCGCGTAGGGGAAACGCGACTCGCTCGCCACGGGCGTCACCACGTGCTCGCCGAGCCACACGGAATCGAAGCCCAGTTCCTCCGCCGCGAGCGCGACCTCGATGATCTGCTGCGGCCGCAGGGGGAACAGTGCGACACCGAATTTCATGTACCAACCTCCGAGCCCGCCGGGCCGTGCTGCCGCACACGTGCCGTGTGCCGGGAAGCAAGCTGAGCCGGCTGTTCCGCGTCGCGGCACGCGTTCATCGCCCTCTCTCGCCGTCAGGCGTCAATCGCCCGGCCACATGCTCTGAAGCAATCGTTCCGCCAGCCATTCCCGCCATGACCCTGGCACCTGCGCGCGGGCCCCCGGCCGGCCGCCGTCCGGTCATCCGAGCCGTACCAGCACCTTGCCGGTCGTCTCGCCGTGCAGCAGCGCGACGATGGCCTGCGGTGCGCTGTCGAGACCTTCGAACACATGCTCGCGGAATTTCAGCC
>CAYWMY010000339.1:0-2082 GCA_964459405.1 uncultured Steroidobacteraceae bacterium
GTGCGTGCGGGCTGGACCGCGCAGTCCGCGGGCGATTACGCGCAGTCGCGGCGGTACTTCGACGGCGCCGTGGCTGCCGCGACCGCGGGCGGTGCGGCCGATGAGGCGGATGCCGCGCGGCGCGGCATCGCACACGTCGAGTCGCGGCGCCAGCGCTTCGTGACCAGCGGTATCGAATACAGCGACAAGCCCGGCGAGCGCGGCATCTCGCGCTTCGACCGGCGAATCGTGCCCGTGGAGCCGCGCTGGGCGCTCGACTACGAGCGCAGCCTGTTCGCGCACGCGGACTACCTCGATCTCTCGGCCGGCCGGCTCGACCTGTCGGACTACGCGCGCGTGACGCGCTACGGCCAGCTGCTCGCCGCAGGCCCGCCGGGCCCGGGCGGCAGCCGCCGGCCGGACGCGAGTGGTGAGATGTTCGGCGCCGGATACGAGGACCGCCACTGGCGCTTCGATGCCGGTCACCTGCCGGGCTCGTTTCCCGTGAGTTACGCCGTGGGCGGCGTACGCTACGCGACGCGCACGCAGGGCATCGACTGGAGCGCCGAGCTCGCGCGGCGGCCCGTGACCAGCACACTGATCTCCTTCGCGGGTGTGCGCGATCCGGCGAGCGGCGCGATCTGGGGTGGTGCACGGCGGACCGGGCTCACGCTGAACGCCTCGCGCGAGCTGTCCGGGCGCGAGGCCTATGGCCGGCTGGCGCTGAACGCGATCGACGGGCGCAACATCGCCGACAACACCGAGGTGGAACTGCGTGCCGGCTACGACTGGTACACACGCGCGCGCGAGAACTCGCGCGTGACCGTGGGCACGAGCACGACCTTCTGGCACTTCCGCCGCAACCAGCGCTTCCAGACCTTCGGGCACGGCGGTTACTACAGCCCGCAGTCGTATCTGTCGCTGGCCCTGCCGGTGCAGTGGTCGGGCACGCGCGGCCGCTGGGCCTGGCGCGTGCGCGCATCGGTCAGCTGGTCCACGACGCACGAGGACGATGCGCTTTATCACCCGACCGATGCGGCGCTGCAGTCCCGCGCCGCCGCGCAGGCCGCGGCGAACGACTTCGCGCCGCCCGTCCACGAGGGCGGCGGCGGCGGCGGTGTCAGCGGCTCGGCCGCGGGCGCCATCGAATACCGGCTCACGGATGCCTGGAGCATCGGGGCGCGCTTCGAGCTCGACCGCTCCGAGGATTATTCGCCCGACACGGTCGGGCTCTGGTTCCGCTACCGATTCAACGCGCGTGGCGCGTTCTACGGCGCGCCGCGACCGCCGCGCGTCTACGCGTATTACTGAGGTACCCCGCAACATGGGACCCTGGAACCTCTACTTCATCAGCAAGATCGCGCTGCACCTGATGGGCAGTATCGCGCTGCATCCCTGGCTCAACCTGGCACTCGCCGCCGCGCTGCTCGTGCGCATACCGGATCCCTGGCGACTGGCGCGGCGCATGGTCACGACCGTGGCAGGCGTCGCGCTCGTCTACCACGAGTCCTTCCTGCCGCCCTTCCGTTCGCTGCTGGGCGAAGCCGGCGGACTCGCGGGCTTCAGCCCGGCGTACCTCGCGGAACTCGTCACACGCGTCGTGGAACCCCGGCTGGTGCTGTGGTTCGGCGCCGTGGTGGCGGCCTACGTACTGCTGACACGCTGGCTGCGCGTCTCGAGCTTCGTGCTGGTCGCACTGCTCGTCGTGCCGTTCCTGTCTCTGCCGCGATCGGCCGATGTGGCCGCGACGATGCGTACCGCACCCGGTCCGGCCGCGCCCGTCGCCTCGCCGCACGCGCGCGTCGACGACGGCTCGTGGCTCACGCTGGCGACGGATCCGGCGGGGCTCGACCGCGCCGTCGAGCGCTTCTTCACACGCGAGGAAGGCAGGGCGCTGAGCTTCCCGCGCGTCAACAAGGACATCGACCTGATCCTGCTGCAGGTCTGCTCGCTGGCCTGGGACGACCTGCATGCGATCGGACAGACACAGCACCCGCTGCTCGGCCGCTTCGACGTGCTGTTCACGAACTTCAACAGCGCCGCGAGTTACAGCGGCCCCGCTGCGATCCGGCTGCTGCGCGGCAGCTGCGGGCAGGCTCGTCA
>CAYWMY010000339.1:2092-2951 GCA_964459405.1 uncultured Steroidobacteraceae bacterium
CGAGGATCTCTACGATCCGCCGGCACCGGAGTGCCGGCTCATGACGCAGCTGCAGCAGTCCGGCTTCGAGCCGCAGCTGCTCATGAACCACGACGGCCGTTTCGGCAACTTCGCACAGGATGTCGCCCTGCGCGGCGGCCTCGAGGTGCAGCCGCAGCGGGGAGGTGCGGCGCACGTCGCGATGCAGAGCTTCGACGGCACGTCGGTCACGGAAGACTACGCGACGCTGCACGACTGGTGGCAGCGGCGGCTCGCCAACCGCGCCCCGCGCGTCGCGCTGTACTACAACACGGTCTCGCTGCACGACGGCAACCGGGAGCGCGGCGCTGCCGCGAGCTGGGTGCGCAGCTATCCACGGCGGGCACGCAGGCTGCTCGACGACCTCGACCGGTTCATCGGCGAGCTGGAGAGTTCCGGCGCGCGCGCCATCGTCGTCGTGATCCCGGAGCATGGCGCGGCATTCCACGCCGCGGCCGGGCAGATCGTGGGCCTGCGCCAGGTGCCGGGCCCGAATATCACGCACGTGCCGGTGGGCGTGCGGATCGTCGGCCTGCCCGTGCAGAGCGGCGAACGGCCGCTGCGCGTCGGCACCAGCATCAGCTATCTCGGGCTCAACCAGTTCCTCGGCAATGTCATGACCGCCGTCGAGGCCGATCCCGGTACCATCCAGTTGCGACCGCTCGTCACGCAGCTGCACAGCACGCCCTTCGTCGCCGAACACGACGGCCTCATGGTCGTGCGGGCGGGCGGCGGCCATTACACGCGCGGCCCCGACCGGCGGTGGACACACTGAGCGGCGGCCGAGGCGCCCGACGACCGGCCGGCGGCACAGTCGAAGCGAGAAGATCGTTCCGGTGCG
>CAYWMY010000340.1:0-2941 GCA_964459405.1 uncultured Steroidobacteraceae bacterium
CCGCAGCAACTTGCCGGTTTCGTTGTATGGCAGCGCGTCGCGATAGTGGATGTCCTCGGGAGTCTTCGTCGAGCGCAGGCGTTCGCGCGCCCAGCGACGCAGTTCGTCCGGTCGCGGGTCGCCGCGGCTCACGACCACGGCCGCGACGCGCTCGCCCCATTCGTCGTCGGGCAACCCGATGACGGCCACGTCGCGGACGTCGGGATGCGCCCGCAGCACGTCCTCGATCTCACCCGGCGAGATGTTCTCGCCGCCGCGCACGATCACATCGTCGAGGCGACCGCCGAGGAACAGGAAGCCACCCTCATCGAGCCAGCCGTAGTCCTTCGTCGGGAACCAGCCATCAGGGCGCGCCGCCTTCTGGTTCAGGTACTCGCCCGACACCTGTTCGCCACGCACCCACACCTCGCCGTCCTGACCCGCGGCTACGGGACGACCCTCGGCGTCGCGGATCTCGAGTTCGATCGTCGGCAGCGGACGGCCCACGGACCCCAGACGCCGACGCACCTTCGGGTCGTCGCTCGCGAGTGCGGCACGATGATCCTCCGGCGTCAGCACCGAGATCGTGGAACTGGTCTCCGTGAGCCCGTAGCCGTTGACGAAATCGACCGACGGCAGGCAGCGCATCGCGCGCTCGATCGTGACCGCCGGCATCGGGCCGCCGCCATAGGACAGGTGCCGCAGGGCGGGGAGCTTCTCGCCGGTCGCGTCGAGCACATCGAGCACGCGGCCCAGCATCGTGGGAACGAGCATCGCGTGCGTCGCACGCTCGCGGACCGCGAGGCGCACCCATTCCTCGGGCGTGAAGTTCTCCAGATGCACCACACGGCGCCCGAGGTAGGTCGAGGTCAGCACCGCCGAGACGGCCGCGATGTGATAGGGCGGCACGCTCACGAGCGCAGCCTCGTCCTCGCCGGCGCCCATGAATTCGAGCGTCGAGATCACGTAGGACGTGAGATGGCGATGCCGCAGCACCGCGGCCTTGGGCTCACCCGTGGTGCCGCTCGTGAACAGCAGCACCGCAATGTCCTCGGGATCCGCGGCAACGGGTTGCGACGATGGCGCGGCACCGGCGGAGGCCGCGAGCCACTCGCCCCGCCGCACCAGCGTCACGCCATCCACGCCCGCCACGCGCGGCAGCATGTCCTCGTCCACGATCGCGAGCGACGGCGCGGTACGCGCCAGCAGCCGGCGCAGGTCCGCGTCCGGCAGGCGGTAATTCAGCGGCGCGAACGGCCGGTTCGCCAGTGCCGACGCGAACAGCGCGACGGAGAATGCCGGCGAATTGAGACCCACGTAGGCGAGTGTGCGCGCCGGACTGGCGGCCAGCGCCGCGGCAGCCGTGCGGGCGCGTACCAGCAGGTTCGCGAACGTGATGCCGGAGCCCGCAGCACCCACGGCGACACGCTCGCCCAGCCCCTCCGCGGCCATCTCGAGCAACAGGCCGATGTGCACGGTTTTGCCTCAGTCGGATGAGGGCAGCGGCTTCGCTTCGCGCAGCACGAGCGGCCGACCGTTCAGTGCGAGCGAACCCTCGCCGCTCTTGGTGCACAGCACTTCGAGCCCGGAGCCATCATCGCCGTAGCGTTTGCCGAGCAGCGTGCCGGCCTTGTGGTCGGCCGCCGGTACGCCACCCGCCGGGCGCTCGGCCGCCGTCGCGAGCATCGCGACGCCGCCGCATTCCAGATGGACTTCGTCCTTCGGCACCTTCACTGCCACGACTTCGGTGGCGCAGACGGCGCTCTTCCAACGTGAACCGGGAGTAATCTTCATCGCGCAACTGTCTCCTGTTGAAGTACCACGGGCACAACCAGAGCATCGCGGCCAGCGCCACCACGCACCGCCGGTACCGACCTGCCCGACGATGGATCCCGGTCAACGCAGCGGCAGGACGGCACCCGCCCCGCGAACGCGGCGGGATCCCGCGGCGACGCAACACCGCAACGCGCCCGATCCGGGCGCCCGCTGAAAGCATTGTTATTATGCGCATGGTTATCTGCGCGAGTACAGCCCCGCCGCAGCGGCCGGCACCGCCCCGCCCCGGCGCGCCTTGCCGCGCCGCGGAGCCGGGCAGCCGTGCGGCCGCGGACGGGCAATCGGGTATCGTGTCCGCGGATCGCACGAACTCGAGCGCCCCGGGAAGTGAACCATGGACCCCTTGCAGCAGATGCAGCAGCGCCTCGATCGACTCGAGCGTCTGCAGGCGGCAAGAGCCTGCGTCACACGCTACGTGCGCGCCTGCGACGCGGGCGACGCCGGCGCACTCGTCGCCAGGGTCTTCACGACGGATGCCGTGCTGCACGTGCCCGGCGCGGACTATCGCGGGCCGGATGCCCTCGCGGGGTTCTTTTGCGAGGCCTTCGCCGTAAAGCCGCGACTGCAGCGGCACTCATTTGCGAGCCAGACCGCCGAAGTCCTGAACGACGGCAGCGCAGAGGTGCTTTCCTGCTTCCTGCACCTGAGCGCCGACTCGAAAACGGTTCTCGGCTGCGGTTCATACCGGGATCTCCTCGTCGTCGAGGACGGCATCGGACGCATCCGCGACAAGTCCATCGCGATCGACGTGATGGACGATCTCGCGGCACACGGCCAGGCACGGGCCTCCTGATGCCGGACTGGCCGTGCTGATCCGTCGCGCTGAGCTGGACTTCGGCCGGGTCACCGATGTGCGCATCGCTGCGGGCCGCATCAGCGCGGTCGCACCCCGGCTGTCGCGACACTCCGGCGAACAGCTCATCGAGGCAGGCGGCTGCGCTCTGCTGCCCGGGCTGCACGATCACCACCTGCACCTGCCGGCGCTCGCCGCGGCGATGAACTCACTGCACTGCGGTCCGCCGGAGATCCGTACCGCGGAAGAACTCGGCGCAGCGCTCGCAGCCGCCGATCACACGCCCGACAGCCGGGACCAGTGGCTGCGCGGCGTCGGCTACCACCAGTCCGT
>CAYWMY010000341.1:0-2939 GCA_964459405.1 uncultured Steroidobacteraceae bacterium
AGGCCACTCGCCGGATCGTGTCCAGTGCCGTCACCAGCGCCGGGGACTCGGATTGCGAGGGGAAACACAGGGACGCGGGCAGGCGGAACTCGGGCGCGCCGGAGACCCGGTGCAGCCGGCCGGCACGCTGATGATCACGCACGAGGCGGGTCGGGAAATAGCCGCTGCCGCCATAAGCGAGGATCTTCTCCAGCCCCAGCCAGCCGACGTTCACGGTCAGGCCCGCACCCGCGTAGTTCGGGAATGCCAGGCCGTGCTGCGCGAAGAACTCGGGCCCCCAGTCCACGTAGACGTAGTCCTCGCCGGGCTGCTGCGCCGGGTCCGGGCGCGAGGAGACCATCACCAGACGCTCCTCGAACAACGGCTCCACGGTGAGTCCGGGCCGCGCGTGCGGTGTGTACATCACGCCGATCTCGGCCCGACCCTCGATCAACGCCGCCATCAGCTCGTCTTCGAGACCGATCAGCGCACGCACGCTGACGTCGGGCGCGAGGCTCGCGAACACGGGCAACCAGTGCAGCAGCAGGCCTTCCCAGAGGCCGATGCGACCGCCGACAGTGAGCGTCGCGCGATAGCCGCTGACGATGCCGATGTCCTGGCGGGCCAGCTCGACCGTGCGCACGAGCAGCGAGGCGTGGCGCTGGAACTGCCGCCCGGCCGCGGTGAGCGTCGTGCCCGCCTTGTTGCGCACGAACAGCGTCGTGCCGAGCTGTTCCTCGAGTCTCTGGATGCGCGCGCTGATGGTCGACTGCGTGACGTGCAGGCGCGACGCCGCATCGACGAAACTGCCGGCCGAGATGACCGCGAGGAAGGTGCGGGCGAGCTCTGTATCCATCGGCAATGACGATATCAGGCGCCGAAATTCCGCGCTTGTAAAACCTGGCCGGAGGACTGTTGGTAGCAAATAGAACTGTCCGGTTTAGTAGCACATGAATTGTCCGCTTGGGTGTGGTCGTCGGGTCGGGGGTCGAGGACGGAGCCCGCGTACGCACCGGTTTCGCGGGGCTCCATCGTGATCGTTGGTGCGGGTGCCGCGGGTGCCGCCGCGGCCGAGCGCCTGCGAGGCCTGGGGTTCAGCGGCACGATCACGCTGTTCGGTGACGAGGCATCGGGTCCCGTGGACCGGCCGAATCTGAGCAAGGACTATCTGGCGGGCACCGCGCCCGAAGAGTGGGTGTCGCTGCGCGGGCGCGAGTTCTACGAAGAGATCGGCGTGGATCTGCGCACCGGCGAGACCGTGGCCGCGATCGATCCCGCAGACAGGCGCGTCACGCTCGCGAGCGGCGGCAGGCACGCCTACGACGCGCTGCTGCTCGCCACCGGCGCGGAACCCGTACGGCCCGCGCTCGGCGCGGCGGCATCACCGCCCACCTTCACGCTGCGCACGCTCGCGGACGCCCGCAGCATCATCGCCGCGGCCAGCCCGGGGCGACGCGCCGTGGTCATCGGCTCGAGCTTCATCGGGCTCGAGGCGGCGGCGTCGCTGCGCGCGCGCGGCATCGAAATCGATGTCGTGAGCCGCGACCGCGTGCCATCGCTCCGCCGGGCATCGAGCTCGAGGACGGCTGCCGGTTGCCGGCCGATTTCGTCGTGCTCGGAACAGGCGTGCGGCCGCGCACCGAGCTCGCCGCGAAGGCCGGCCTGTACGTTGACGACGGCATCGTCTTCGACAGCTTCCTGCGCACCAGCGCACCCGGCATCTGGGCCGCGGGCGATGCGGCGCGTTATCCGGAGCCGCGCCTCGGCACGCGGGCCCGTATCGAACATTGGGTCGTCGCGCAACGCCAGGGCCAGGCGGCCGCGCGCGACATGGTGGGGCTGGGCGAGCCGTTCCGGGATGTGCCGTTCTTCTGGAGCCAGCACTACGACGTCACGCTGTCCTGTGTCGGGCATGCGCAGGACTGGGACGACATCCAGATCGCCGGCAGCCTGGCCGGACACGACGCCACGGTCGTCTATCGGCGCACAGGGCGCACGCTGGCGGTCGTCACGGTCGGCCGCGACCGCCAGAGCCTCGCCATCGAGGCGGCGCTCGAGCAGGGCGATGACGCCGCCATCGAAGCCCTGCTGAGGTAGGCCCTCGCGGCCGCCTGCCTGAGGTGGTTCAGCCGCCGTCCGCGCTGTACACCAGCAGCGCGTTGCCGGGCATGTGGTAGGAGAAGCCGTAGCCGGAGTTCACGACCACGTGGCCGTCGACGACGAGCGGGCCCGGGCCGCTCATCGAGCCGCCCTGCGCGACGGCGCCGTTCGCGGTCTCGAACGTTCCTGCGGTATCGGTGCTCCACAGCACGCGCCCGGTTTCACCGTCGTACGCACGCAGGGTGCCGTCCATCGCGCCACCGAACACCACGCCCGGGATCGCGGTGGCCGCCGCGGAAATTCCCGGATCGCAGTACTTCTTTCCGTCGCAGCGGTCCTCGTGGATCGTGCTCCAGAGGATCTTCCCCGTGCGCGCATCGACGGCGTGCATGCCGGGCTGGCCCGGATCGCCGGTCGGCAGGCCCATGGAGTTCATGGTCAGGTCCGAGATCGGCACGTAGACGCGCGCGCCCTCGGCCGCCATGCCGAAGTGCACACCGCCTTGGATGCCGCCACGCCCGACCCGCGTCTGCCACAGCAGCTGGCCGCCCGCATCCGGATCGACGGCCGTCATCACGCCGGCCTTCGAGGTCGCGACGACGATCTGTTTCCCGTCGCCCAGGTCGACGAGCAGCGGCGAGGCGGACAGGTCGAAATCGGGCCCCTGTTCCTTCGGGCAGTTCGGGTGATTCTCCTGCGTGCAGGTCGTGTTCCAGGCATCGCCCGACGTGATCTGATAACGCCAGCGGCGCGCGCCGGTCTTCAGGTCCACCGCGAAGATCGCGTCCGAGTTGCCGTCCGCCGGCGAGGAATAGTTCTCGCCGCTGCCGTGATAGAGCACGCCGCGCTTCAGATCCAGC
>CAYWMY010000342.1:0-2938 GCA_964459405.1 uncultured Steroidobacteraceae bacterium
GACGCATCGCCGCGGCGTGTACGCCCTCCGCCGCGAACGCCTTCGGCTCCGCGGCCACGGAGTCCCACAGCGCATTGATGAGGTCGAGACGTTCCTCGACATCCAGGGCGTCGATGTCGAGTGGTTCGATCGCCGAAGCCAGACTGACCATACCGCACCTCCGCGCCACTCCGTGCAGGAAGCGTGCCGCCCCGCAGCGGGCGGAGCATTCATGCACTTAGCCTGAGGCCGGAGCGTTACAGCGCAATGAATCGCCTCATGACGGGGCGGCGCCGGGCAGGCCTGCACGATTCTGTTGCTGCGCAACGGTCGGTCAGGACAAACCTTCCGTGCGGCGACCGGACACGCGCAAGGGACTCAATTCGCACCGCGCCGAAATCCGTCCCATCCGGGCGACCGCACGACTCATGACAGCGACGCTGACACACCCCGCCGGCCGCGCCAGCACGTCCTTCAGGACACTCACGTCACGGCGGGCGGCTCTCACGAGAAAGCCTTCCTCAATCTCGATCAATGCGATGCAGCGTCCAGCGGTGACGCCGAGGCTATCACACACGGCTTTCGGGAGCGTGATGACTCCCTTGTCGGTCACTTTGACAGTTGCCAGGGGATCGTCACCTTTGAGAGGTACCGGCTGATCCTGACCACGGTGAAAAACCCGAAGGCGGACCCGAACGCGCCAGGTCACATCAGGCGCTTGATGTCGTCTATGACGGCCTCGGCCGGCGCGCCGCGATCTCCGTCCGCGGAGAACTCTGCCAGCCGGCGTTCGATCTCCATGAGGTGCGATTCAGGCACGGGAACGCGATCCGGATCGCGTGCAACCGAATCCCAGATCTCACCGATCAGCTCGAGGCGTTCCGCAACGCCGAGACTGTCGATGCCGAGCCGTTTGAGAGTCGAGGACATGGACAACACGTTACACCCCCAACGCGGCCGCGCAAAGCGGCCCAGCCATGAGGCGATCATGGTGCGCGTCGCAGCAGCCGTCGTACTTGCCGATTTCTGGCGAGAATCGACGAAATCGCAGCGCGCCAGGCGCCACCCGCCCGCTGCGCCGCTCAGTCGAGCCCGAGATCCTTGAGGACCTGCGCCGCGTGGCCGAAGCCCTCGGCGCCGGCCGGTACGCCGGCGTAGATCGCCGTGTGCAGCAGCGTCTCGCGGATCTGCTCCTTCGTGCAGCCGTTCGCGATGGCGCCCTTCACGTGCACCTTGAGCGGCGCGGCACGCCCCTGGGTCGCGAGGATGGCGATGGTGAGCAGGCTGCGCGTGGCGCGGTCGAGGCCGGGGCGCGCCCAGACCTCGCCGAAGCAGTAGCGCGTCATGATGTCCTCGAAGGCCCGGTTGAAATCCGTGGCCTGCTCGAAGCGCTCCTCGGCGAGCGCGGCGCCGAGCATCTCGCGCCGGATCCGCATGCCGGCTTCGAACTTCGGGTCCTGCTGTGTCATGGTGAACTCCCTGCTCCGGGTGTGGTGTCCGGCGGGGCAGCGCCGGGCTGGCGCGCGCACTGACGCAGGGCGACCGGCGCGGCCAGCGTGCCGGCCGTGCAGGGCCTGGTCACACGACGGGAATCGCAACGCCCCGCCGCCGCGCGCGGCATCGTAGCCTCGTGTCCCGGGTCTGGTCACACCGCGGGAATCGCCACGCCGCGCGTCGTGTGGACTGGCGCTACTCGCGCGGCACGAATTCCTTCGGCTTGTCCGAGCCGCCGCCGAAGAAGAACTTCTCCATCTCCTCGACCAGGAACTTGCGCGCCTTCGGCTCGATGGTGGAGAGCCGGTATTCGTTGATGAGCATGGTCTGGTGAGCGAGCCACCGCTGCCAGCCTTCCTTCGAGACATTGTCGTAGATGCGCTTGCCGAGTTCGCCGGGATAGGGCTGGTAGTCGAGCCCTTCGGCCTCGCGGCCCAACACCACGCATTGCACCGTGCGCGCCATGATCGTCACTCCCGGATGGATGCGGCCGCGTCCGTCACGCAGGCCTGGATGAGCTTCTCGACTGGTGCCGCGAGGCCGACGGCCTGCGGCGCGCGCGAGTTATACCAGAGGTAGCGGTCGCCCTCCAATGCGAGACCCGAGGGCGCCACCGCGACGCACAGTGGCGTGATGTCGAGGTCGAAATGCGTGAAGCTGTGCCGTAGCGCGGCACCGCCGCGCGCGTGCGCGGCATCGGCGCTGAGCCGCGTCGCGAGGAACGCAGCCGCGGTCGTCGCGTCTTCGAACATGGGCAGCACGTAGAGCCCGCCCCACAGCCCCTGCGCGGGACGCTTCTCGAGCAGCACTTCGCCCGCGGTGCTCACGGCGACCAGCATCACGGTGCTGCGCACGCGGCGTCTGGCCACCTGCGGCTTCCGTTCCGGCAGTTCGTGCTGACGCGTCTCGGCACGCGCGACGCAGGACGCGGCGAGCGGGCAGTCCTCGCAGCGTGGCCGGCGTGGCGTACAGACCGTCGCGCCGAGGTCCATGATGGCCTGCGTGTAGGCAGCCACTTCGTGCGCCGGCGTACAGGACTCCGCGAGCGACCAGAGCCGTCTCGCGACCGCGGGACTGCCCGGCCAGCCCGCGATGCCGAAGACACGCGCGAGCACGCGCTTGACGTTGCCGTCGAGGATCGGGTGCCGCTCGCCGCACGCGAGTGCCAGGATCGCGCCCGCGGTCGAACGGCCGATGCCGGGCAGCGCCGCGAGCGCCTCGAAGTCCGCGGGCAGTTCGCCGCCGTGCTTCGCCATCACCTCGGCTGCGGCGCGGTGCAGGTTGCGCGCGCGTGCGTAGTAGCCGAGGCCGGTCCAGAAGTGCAGCACCTCGTCGAGCGGCGCGGCCGCGAGCGCCGCGACCTCCGGGAAGCGCGTCAGGAAACGCTCGTAGTACGGGATCACCGTCGCGACCTGCGTCTGCTGCAGCATGATCTCGGAGACCCAGACGCGGTAGGGCGTGGCGT
>CAYWMY010000343.1:0-2905 GCA_964459405.1 uncultured Steroidobacteraceae bacterium
AGACGAGGTTGCAGCGCCTCGTCATGTGCGTCGGCGCACACCACTGGACCATCGGGGAACTGCGTGCAGCGATCAGGCGAACCCGCTCAGCCCTCGTCCGCTGAGGGTTTGTGATGCACCCGACCCGGGAGGAAAAACGCAGCGTGGTGCTGCTGGCCGGCGCCCAGGCGCTGTTCCAGACTGCGTCCGTCATGGTGGTGACACTCTCCGGCCTGGTCGGGCTGCTGCTCGCGCCCGACCGTCGTCTCGCCACCCTGCCGATCGCCCTCGGCACGGTGGCCGCCGCGGCGACGATGATCCCGGCGTCACTGCTGATGCAGCGCCTGGGGCGCCGGACAGGCTTCCTGCTCGGCACGTCACTGGGCTGCACCGCCGGACTGATCGCGGCGGGCGCCATCTGGATCCGGCACTTCTGGCTGTTCGTGTTCGCCAACATGCTGGTCGGTGCCTACCAGGGCTTTGCGCAGTACTACCGATTCGCGGCGGCCGAAGTATCGAGCGTCGAGTTCCGCAGCCGGGCGATCTCCTGGGTCGTCGCGGGCGGCGTGGTGGCCGCGATCGCAGGACCCAGCATCGCACGAATGACGCAGGGCCTCGGTTCCACGCCATTCGTCGCGTCTTACATCGCACTGTCTGCTCTCAGCCTGCTGGCGACGCTGGTCGTTGCGGGCATGCGGCGCGAATCCCCGGTCGCGACGGAATCCGTGCGGGGACACGCGCGACCGCTGGCCGTCATCATGGCCCAGCCCGTGTTCCTGACAGCACTCGCCGGCTCGTCCGTGGGCTACGCCGTGATGATCACGGTGATGACGGCTACGCCGCTCGCCATGCAGATGTGCGGCCAACCCCTCGGCGCCGCCGCGACGGTGATTCAATGGCACGTGCTCGGCATGTTCGTGCCGTCGTTCTTCACCGGTGACCTGATTCGCCGGTTCGGCGTATTGCCGATCATGGGTGCGGGGCTCGCGCTGCTCGCCGGTCATGTCGCGATTGCGCTCTCCGGCGTGGAGTTCCTGCACTTCCTTTCGGGGCTCACGCTGCTGGGCATGGGCTGGAACTTCCTGTTCGTGGGCGGCACGACGCTGCTGACGGAGGCGTATCAACCGGCCGAGCGGGCCCGGACTCAGGCGGCCCACGACTTCCTGGTGTTCGGCGCGGTGAGCATCGGATCGCTCTCGGCCGGCGGGCTGCTCGAGGTCGGCGGCTGGCAGACGGTCAACTGGACCGTGCTGCCGTTGCTCGCAGTCGCGTCGCTCGCAGTGTCCTGGCTGGCCGTCATCAGGTCGCAGAACCGACTTCGCCCGATCCGGACGCGACTCTGAATACCGTGCGGGCGATTGAGGACAACCGGGTCCGCCGACCTGTGGGCTCTGGCGACAGTCGAGAGGTGGTGTCGACTCGACTGTGCAGTGACAACAGCCTGCCCTTGCCCGGCCCGATGGGCACCGCTATCGTCACAACGCCGACAATCTACTGCCGCCAGCGTTCATCCGGGGTATTCGTGCGACATCTTTGCCGGCTCAGCATTCCTGTCGTCGCCGCCGCATTGCTCGCCGCGGCCTGCGCGCGGACCCCCGTGCTCGACACGCACGCCCCGTCCACGCAGACGATCGAGCGCAGCACGACCGCGCCACGCCGCCTCGACGCGGCCGACCTCGCCGCGATCCGCGCGCGCATGCACGCGCTCGTGGACGAGCACCAGGTCGCCGGCATCGTGACCCTGATCCAGCAGCAGGGCCGCGTCGTGGAGTTCGGCGCCTACGGCCTTGCCGACACCGAGCGGGGCACCCCGATGCGGCGCGATTCGATCATGGCGATCGCGTCCATGACCAAGCCCGTCACGGGTGTGGCGATGATGCTGTTGTACGAGCAGGGACTGTGGTCGCTCGATGACCCCATCACAAAGTTCGTCCCCGGGTTCTCGGGACTGCAGGTCATGCGGGAGGACGGCACGCTGGAGCCCATGCGGCGCGCACCGACCATGCGCGAGCTCATGAGTCACACCGCAGGCTTCAGCTACGGCTTTTTCGGCAATACGGCCGTGGACCGGCTGTACTTCGACGCCCATCTCCTCGACCCGAACAGCTCGCTCGCGGAACTCATCGACAAGCTCGCGCAGCTGCCGCTCAAGCATCAGCCGGGGACGCGCTGGGAGTACAGCATCGCCGTCGACATCCAGGGCTATCTGGTCGAGAGACTCTCAGGGGTCCCGTATCACGTCTTCGTGAGCGAGCGCATCCTGAAGCCGCTCGGCATGAAGGACACGGGCTTTGCCGTGAGCGGTGCGGCGCGCTCGCGGCTCGCGTTCGAGCATGCGCGCGGGCCGGACGGGCGGCTCGTCCCAAGGCTGCCGGAGGGCGGCCGCGACGCCGTCGCCGGCCGTGTGCCGAGCCTGCCCACACCCGGCGGCGCGCTGTATTCGACGGCAGCCGATTACGCACGCCTGGCGCAGATGCTGCTGAACGGAGGCCGGCTCGGGGGCGTGCGCCTTCTGAAACCGCAGACGGTCGCGCTGATGCACACGAACGCGCTGCCCGCGGGGATATTCGCCGGCGGCCCCGGCTCGCGCACGGGGTTCGGACTCGACTTCGCCATCGCGCCCGATCCCGCAGCGAGCGGCGAGCCCTGGCCCGCGGGCACGTACTACTGGTCCGGCATCTGGGGCACGTACTTCTGGATCGATCCGGTCAACGAGCTCATCGTCGTGGGCATGCTCCAGCGCGCCTGGGCGCCGGGCGAAGGGCTGCAGGAGACCCTGGTCGCGCGCAACGCCGCGCGCCAGGTCATCTACGACGAGTTGAACGATTGACCCGTCGGCGGACGGCCCGGATTCCGTCACTCCTGCGGGGACCGGCCGGTGCGACGCATGCTCGCAACCGGTTGATGCCGCTCGCGATCATGGATC
>CAYWMY010000344.1:0-2904 GCA_964459405.1 uncultured Steroidobacteraceae bacterium
ACCACGTGTCACTCGGGTACACGCTGGGTCTCGGGGCGGACGCCGACGTCAAGGCAGTCAAGCAGTGAACACGGGGCCCGGGTGGTACGCCGCAGGGCGGCGCGCCGCCCGGGCCGCCGCGGTCGCAGTTGCCTGCTTCCCGCTGCTGACCTGCGGGTCGCAGCCACCCGCAGCACAGGATCGGCCTGTCGCGGAGCCGGCACCGGCCCTGGTGCCGCCCACGCCCCCGTCTTCGGCCGCGCGCGAGCAGATCGTCGAAATCGCCATCCGCGAATACACCTTCCAGCCGGCGGAAATCAGAATCCCCGTAGGCACCACCGTCCGGTGGACGAACCACGAGAAGCGCGCGAGCCATTCCGTGCTGTTCACCGGTGAAGGCGGATTCGAGTCCGAGCGCATGTTCCCCGGGGAGTCCTGGGAGCGCCGCTTCGACAAGCCCGGTGTCTACCCCTTCACCTGCGGCCCGCACCCCGAGATGCACGGCAGGATCGAGGTCACCGACTGAGCGGTTCCGCCGGAGCGGTATTCGCCAGCCAGGCCCTTATCGACTGCGCCGCGTTCACGCGGCGTTCTTGTTGCCGAGAGAACGGGTGGGGCCACGCCGGATGCCCTGCCAGACGCCGCTACGGACTCCTGGCCGGCGGCGCGCCCACGAACGCGTTGCCCACGAGCGGTGGTGCATCGAACTGCGGTACGTGACACAGCTGGCAGGCGTGCCGGCGGTGATCGGTGTCCGCGAGCGTTGCACCATCCCGGCCCACGAAATGACTCTCCGAGATCTTCGGCGCATTCTTCTTCTGGTACGCATCCGCACCGTGGCAGGTCAGACACTGGTTCTCCTCCAGCGTCACCTCGTCGAAGTTGTCGGTCGCATGTGGGATCAGCGGCGGCTGGCCATCGAAGGTCCGCGCGATCTTGTCCTGCGAGCCCGGTTTCTTGCCGAGCTGGGTGCGTACCACGGGCGCCTGGTCCTCCGTCGCCGCATCGCTGCCACGCAGGCTGTCCACGGGTACGGCAGCGACCAACGCCGTCGAACCAGCGGGTGCGGAGGTGCAGGCCGCGAGCCCCATGCCTCCCGCCAGCAATGCCGCGACCGCAGCCATCGTGATCCTGTTCATCGCTGTCCCTCCTGCCGCAATCCGAAACGAAACACCTTCTTCGAGCACACGTCGATGCAGCGCCCGCAGTTCGTGCAGTTGGGCGACAGGATGACGGGGCCCAGGCCGCGGGCGGCGCCCTTGAGCGCAGGCTTGATCACCTGCAGTTCGGGGCACACCGCGTAACAGTCCATGCAGTCGTTGCAGTCCTCGCGCCGTGCCGCCGTCACGCGCACGGGGCTCCTGAGCGCGAGCACGCTGTAGAACGCGCCCACAGGACAGAGATGACCGCACCAGCCGCGTTGCGAAAACAGCAGATCGAACAGGAACACGGCGAGCACGACGGCCCATGCAGCGCCGAGACCGAAGATCAGGCCACGGTGCAGCATCGACACCGGATTCACGAGTTCCCAGGCGATGGTGCCGGTCGCCGCGGCGAGCACCAACGTGGCGGCGAGCAGCCAGTAACGTACGCTGCGATCGATGCGCACGGTCTTCGTCAGACCCAGCCGGGCGCGCAGCCAGGCTGCAAGATCCGTGACCGGATTGACGGGGCAGACCCACGAGCAGTAGACGCGGCCGCCGACCAGCAGATAGAACACCAGCACGATCGCACCACCGGTCAGCGCCCTGCGTTCAGGCGCATGGCCCGCGAACAGGCTCTGCAGCAGCACGTACGGATCGCTGAGCGGCAGCACGCCCAGCGTGTAACTCGAAGCCAGGTTCCCCTTGACGATCCAGACACCCGCCAGAGGCCCCAGCAGGAACAGTGCAAGGACCGACAGCTGCGACAGCCGGCGCACGATCAGCCAGCGGTGGCTCGCGAACCAGCCCTTGACGGCCGCGGCTTCGGCGCCCGGCCGGCGTCCGGGAGCGACCATCAGCCCGAACCTCCTTCCGGCGGCGGCATCGGGGCCGGCTCACCAGGCACCAGGCCGCGGCCACCATATTCGTAGCGGTAACCCTCCGGAAGGTTGTACCGGTGCTCGATGTCCGGTGCGACCAGGCTCTCGCCGGCCTGCTCCTTCTCCTTCCAGCCCAGCCGGTAGTGCTCGCCGATCCCGCCCTTGGCGAGCGCCACGGGCAGCACCTTGATCGCCGCCGTCTCGAGCACGCAGGACTTCTCGCATTTGCCGCAGCCGGTGCACGCGTCCGAGTGCACCACGGGGATGAACAGCGTGTGGCTGCCGGTGCGCGGGTTGTGCTGCGGCTCCAGCGTGATCGCCTCGTCGATCAGCGGGCAGACTCGATAGCAGACGTCACAGCGCATGCCGAGCCAGTTGAGACAGGTCTCCTGGTCGATCAGCACCGCGAGACCCATGCGCGCCTTGTTGACGTCCGTGAGCGACGGATCGAGCGCCCCGGTGGGGCAGGCCCGCACGCATGGGAGGTCCTCGCACATCTCGCAGGGCAGCTGCCGCGCGACGAAATACGGTGTCCCCGTGGCCATGGGCTGCTCGGGCCGCGCCAGATCGAGGATGTCGTAAGGACAGTCGCGCACACACAGGCCGCAGCGGATGCAGGCACCCTGGAAATCCGCCTCGGGCAGCGCACCGGGCGGACGCAGCAGACCGGGCGGCAGTGCCCGGGCCTGCTTCGCATACAGCGCGAGGCCCGCCGTGGCGATACCGACTCCACAGCTCATCGCCGCCGCATCGCGCAGGAACTGCCGGCGCGCCGCACTCGCTGGACCGCGCTCGCTCATCACACCTTGACGACCTTGACCGCGCACTTCTTGAAGTCGGTCTCTTTCGAGATCGGGCAGGTCGCATCCAGCGTCAGCTTGTTGACGAGACGCCCCTCATCG
>CAYWMY010000345.1:0-2893 GCA_964459405.1 uncultured Steroidobacteraceae bacterium
GGGGGCCGGACGGCGCCCGGCGGCGCGCTGCCGGTGAATACCGACGGCGGCCACCTGGCCTACTCGTACATCCCGGGCATCACGCACGTGGTCGAGGCCGTACGCCAGATCCGCCGCACGCGCGAAGCGGCACAGATTCCCGGCGCGCAGGTCGGTATCGTGTCCACCTTCGGCGGGCCGGATCACGCCACGCTCGTGCTGACCCGCGACCAGTGAACAGGGCAACCACCATGCCCGCTCCGTGCGCCGCCTGGAAGGCCGATGCTCCGGCGTGCGCGACCCAGGCTACTCAACGGACGGGCTCATGTCCATGACACTGCCCGATCATCCGCCGCGTTTCGACACCGACATCGTGCGTCCCTTCTGGGAGGCGCTGGATCGTGGTGAATTCCGGCTGCCGGCCTGCTCGGTGTGCGGTAACTGGCAGTGGTATCCCTACGACTTCGTGCGCTGTCACGACGAGGCGCGGCTGGAATGGCGGCCCGCGCCGACGACAGGCACATTGTTCACCTGGACGCGCGTGCTGCGCAGCTTCCTGCCGGGCGCGAAGCCGGAAGACGTGCCCTACGTGGCGGCGCTCGTTGAACTGGACGGCGCGCCGGGCGTGCGGCTCGCGACCTGTCTCGTCAATCTCGACGGCCGCGAGCCCGAAATCGGCATGCGCGTGCGGCTCCACGCGGTCAAGCGATCGACGTACACGGCGCCCGCATTCGAGCCAGCGGACGGTTGATCCGGCGTGACTGCCGTGGACATCGACCGCATCGTGATCCGGGAAGCAGCCGGACCGCCGGCCATGCGGCTGCTCAGCACAGGTCCGCCGGGTCAGCAGCAGCGACAGTCTCAGCCAGCGGTCGATTGGTACCGCGCGCGCTGGTGCTCGCTGAAGCCCAGCGTGGCCTGCAGCGCGACCACGCGCCGCAGGTAGCGCCCCAGGGGCAGCTCGGCCGTCATGCCCATGCCGCCGTGCAGCTGGATGGACTGCTCGCAGACATAGCGGGCACCATCCAGGCCCTTGATGCAGGCGCCGGCGACTTCGTGCGCGCGCGTGCCGTTCAGGGCGGGGAAATCCTCGGCGAGCCGCTCGGTCAGGACCTCGGCGCGCCGGGTGGCCAGCGCCATGTCGGCCATGCGGTGGCGCAGCACCTGGAATTTCGACAGGGGCTGGTTGAACTGCTTGCGCGACTGCAGGTACTCGGCCGTCCGCAGCAGCAGCGCCTTCATGATGCCGACACATTCGGCCATCGACGCGACGCAGGCGAGGTCCCAGGCCGCCTCGCGCAGGGGTCGCACGTCGCTGTCGGGCGGTGCGAGCACGGCGGACGCCGGCACCATCACGCCGGAGAACACCGCGTTGGCGGCTTCGCCACCGTCGATGGTCGTGTAACGGCGCAGCTCGAGGCCCGGGCTGTCGATGGGCACGACGGCGAGCAGCTCCGCGTCGCCGCCGGCCGCGGTGGTGGCCGAGACCAGCAGCTCCCGCGTCGTGGCGCTGGTCCAGACGCCGGCCTTGGCGCCATCGAGACGCCAGCCTGCACCATCGGCCTCGGCGCGCAGCGCGACCCCGGGACAGACCCCGCGCGTGGTGGGCTCCGCATCCGCGACCGCGAGGCTGCGCGTGCCCGCGATGAGTTCCGCGATGAGCCGCGTGCGCAGCTCGCCGGCAGGCGCCGCCGCGATCATGCGGCCCGGCAGCACGCTGCCCATGACGTAGGAGCCGACCAGCAGACTGCGGCCCAGTTCGTTGGCGAGCGTGCAGATCTCGGCCGCGCCGCCGCCCAGGCCGCCGTCGGCCTCCTCGAAAGGCAGGGCGAGCCAGCCCAGTTCGGCCGCCTGGGTCCAGACGGCTTCGACATCACGCGTGACGGGGATGCCGCGAGCGGTCACGTCGGTGGCAACCTGCGCCGCGGAGTCGCGGAGCATCTGCAGTTCTTCGTTGCAGGTGAGCATCAGGGTATACCGGTGCGGTCCGCGGGGACGGCCTTACAGCGCCGCCATGCTGTTGGCGATGATCTCGCGCTGGATCTCGTTGCTGCCGCCGTAGATGGTAGTGGCGCGATTGTTGAGATAGGTCGCGATGATGGCCTGGCTGTTGGCCTCGACTTCGTCGAGCCCCGCGGGGTCCGCGGTGTAGGCGAGTGCGCGGGGCCCGAGGATCTCCAGTGTGGTCTCCTCGATGCGCTGCATCAGCTCGGTGAACTCGAGCTTCAGCGCCGAAGCCTCCGGACCAGGTCGCTGGCCGGCTTCCTGCGCCAGCGCGCAATGCAGCTCCGCCGCCGCGATGGTTTCGAGCTGCACGTCCAGATCCTCGATGCGCGCGGCCAGCGCGCGCGCCTCGGTGGTCGTCGCGGCGCCGAAGGTCTCCGTGAACAGCCGCCGGCAGCGCGCGAGCTTGCGGCCGAGCAGGCCATTGACGATGAACCCGCCGCGTTCGAATTCGAGCAGGTAGCGCGCAATCTCCCAGCCCTGGCCGGGTTCGCCGACGAGATTGGCGGCCGGGACGCGGACGTCGTCGAAGAACACCTGGTTGACCTCGTGCTCGCCGCCGATCGTGATGATCGGCGTGATCGTGATGCCGGGTGTCTTCAGGTCGATCAGCAGGAAGCTGATGCCACCCTGGCGGCGTTCCTCGACGCTGGTGCGGACCAGGCAGAAGATCCAGTTCGCGAAGTGCGCGTGGGTCGTCCAGAGCTTGCTGCCGTTGACGATGTAGTCGTCGCCTTCGCGGCGCGCCGCGCACTGCAGCGCCGCGAGGTCGGAGCCGGCACCGGGCTCGGAGTAGCCCTGACACCAGTAGTCCTCGCCGTTCAGGATGCGGGGCAGGTACTGCCGGCGCTGCTCTTCCGTACCGTAGCGGATCAGCACAGGACCCAGATACTTGAGGCCGAAGGGCGCG
>CAYWMY010000346.1:0-270 GCA_964459405.1 uncultured Steroidobacteraceae bacterium
CCGGGCGGCGTGCAGATCGGCCTGACCGGCCGCTTCGTCGCCGTCGCCGCGTGCCTGTACGCGGTGCTGCATTTCGCGCGCGGGCTCGCGGCCCCGGACCGCCAGGGTTGGCTCTGGGAATCCTGGCGCTTCGTGAAGCAGATCTTTCCGCTGCTCGTGATCGGTGTGTTCGTCGTCGGCGTGGTGCGGCCGCTGATCCGGCCTGAATGGATCGAGCAGCTGGCCGGCAGCAACGGGCTGCTCGCGAACGCCGTCGCGGTGCTGTTCTGC
>CAYWMY010000346.1:280-2889 GCA_964459405.1 uncultured Steroidobacteraceae bacterium
CGTGTTCATGTACTTCCCCACGCTGGTCGAGGTGCCCGTGGCGCGCATGTTCCTCGACCTCGGCATGCATCCGGGTCCGCTGCTCGCCTATCTCATGGCCGATCCGGAACTCAGCTTGCAGAGCATGCTGATGGTCGCGACCGTGATCGGGCGGCGGAAGGTGTTCGGCTACGTGATGCTGGTGGCGGTGTTCAGCATCACGGCAGGGCTGCTCTATGGCGCCTGGGTCGACGGCTGGAATCCGGCCGGCCTGGCGCTCGGACTCGCGGCCTTCGCGGCGCTGCTGATCGCATCGCTGTCGCGGCTCGCGGCCCGCCAGCAGTCCTCGCAGGCCGTGTGAATCGAGGGAGGGCGACGATGATCACGATCAAGATCCTGGGCTCCGGCTGCGCAAACTGCCGCAAGCTCGAGGCCGTGGCGCGCGACGCGGCGGCGGCCGCGGGCGTCGAGGCGCAGTTCGTCAAGGTCACCGATGTCGGTGCGATCATGGCTTACGACGTGCTGTCGACCCCGGGGCTCGTGATCGACGAGAAGCTCAGGAGCAGCGGGCGGATTCCGTCGCGAGACGAAGTCCGGCGGTGGCTCGCCGGCTGACGCCGGCGCAGCGGCAGGGACCGGCGACGCCTGCGCGGGGTCGCCCCGCGCAGGGTCCCGGCGCGATGCGGGACAGACCCGGCGTGCTGCAGCGCCCGCACCGCCGCAACGCGGTGCCGGTGGACAAGGGCGGCCAACCTTCCTATTGTTGGCCGCTCGCAACGAGGGCTTTGCCGATGGCACCGATCGCGATGGACCCCAGACCGTGAGCCTGAGGGCGCTTCCGGCCCCGCGCGCCGATGATGTCGTGCTGGCCGCGGGCCTGCGCACGCCGTTCGCGAAATTCGGCGGTGCGCTGCGCGGCGTGCCCAGCGTCGAGCTGGGCGCCGAGGCGCTGCGCCTGCTGCTGCGGGGCTCCGGCCTGCCGGCGGGCAGCGTGGACGAAGTCTATTACGGCGTCACGCTGCCGTCGGAGGTCGCGCTCGATGGGCCGACTTCGGGCCGCCAGGCGCTGCTGCGCGCGGGGTTGCCGGAGGCCACGCGCTCGCTGACGCTGGATCGCGGCTGCTGCTCGTCGATGACCGCGGTGCATCTGGGTTTTCACAGCCTGCGGCGCGGCGACGCGGCCTGGGTCATCGCGGCCGGCGCCGAGAACATGGGCCGCGCGACCTTCCTGGCGCCGGCCGGGCTGCGTTTCGGCCACCGGCACGGATCGATCACGCTGCGCGATCCGCTCGACCGGCTCGGCGCCGACATCGGCGGGCGTCCCGTGGCGGTCGATGTGGGCGAAGTCGCGCTGGCCTGGGACGTGTCGCGCGAGCTGCAGGACGAGTGGGCGCTGGGCTCGCACGAGAAATACTTCGCCGCGAAGGCCGCGGGCTTCTACGCCGATCACGTCGTGCCCGTCGAGCTGCCGGACTGGCGAGCCGCGCTCGATCACGACGAGCTGCCGCGCGCCGACTGCTCGCGCGAAAAGCTCGCGGCGCTGCCCACAGTCTACGGCGGACCCACGATCACCGCGGGCAATGCCCCGGGTCTCGACACGGGTGCCGCGGCGCTGCTCGTCACCACACGCGCGCAGGCGCGCGAACGGGGTATCGAGCCGCTCGCGACCATCGTCAGTGTCGGCAGTGCGGCGGGCCGGCCCGGTGACATCGCCGTGATTCCGGGGCCGTCCATCCAGAACGCGCTGCGCCCGCTGGGCTGGAGTCTTGACCAGCTCGACGTCATCGAGGTCAATGAGGCCTTCGCGGCGGTGCCGCTGGTGACGGCGCGCTGGCTCGCCGAGCGCGATGCCGGGCGCGAGCGCGCGCTGCTCGCGAAGATGAACCGATGCGGCGGTGCGGTCGCCATCGGCCACCCGACGGGTGCGAGTGGCGCGCGGCTGGTGCTGCAGCTCGCGATGCAGCTGCGTGCGCGCGGTGGCGGCGCGGGTGTCGCGGCGATCTGCGGCGCGCTGGGGCAGGGCGATGCCGTGGTGCTGGTGGTGCATTGACCTGAAGATGGACTGAGGGGGCTGCGGGTCGGGTGCGGGGATTCCCGGCGCGACACGCAGCCGACCGCGGGTGGGTGGCTCGATCCGGGGGGCGGGCAGGCGCGCGATGCAGCGGTTATTGCCACGATTCATGCCGATGCTCACGTCCTTCGCGGCACGTGTGGCGGGTTGCGCCCCGGCGGAACTGCCGCGCTCCGCGGCGCTGCTCGCGCGTGCGCTGCGCGACACCCAGAAGGTCGTCGGTCACGACGGGGTGCTGTGTGTGTTCGAGCCTGGCCTGCTCGCCGCGGCCTGTCTCGACGGCAGCGGCGGCCTGCGTGCACCGCAGGCCGTCGTGGCGGCGCCGGAGGTGAGCGTGCTGCTCGATGCGGTCAAGGGCCTCGCGGCGCAGTTGCCGCGGCAGGCCGCGCCAGACGTCCATCATGCGCGCAAAGGCGTAGAGTTCCTTGCGCGCGCGCGGCTTGAGTTCGCGTTCCATCCATTCGGTGCGATCGAGCGACTCCAGCATGCTGCACGCGAACTCGCCGGCTTTCTTCGCGATCAGGTCCAGCGTCGAATTGCCGATGCCGCGTTTGGGCAC
>CAYWMY010000347.1:0-2832 GCA_964459405.1 uncultured Steroidobacteraceae bacterium
CGGGTGGATTCACGGGGGGACACAGCATGAACACCCAGCCAGCGCCGATCCAGGAGACCGAGCAGCGCGACCTCTGGATCGGCGGGCGCCACGTCGCGCCCGGTTCCGGTCGCTATTTCGACGATCGCAACCCGGACGACGACTCCGTCATCGCACGCATCGCCGAGGCCACCACCGCGGACGTGGATGCGGCGGTGAACGCGGCCCAGGCCGCGTTCGCGGCCTACAGTCGCACGCTCGCTTCCGAGCGTGAGGCCTGGCTGAGCCGCGCCGCAGGCATCCTGGAGCGTCGCCGGGATGAGTTCGTCGATATCCTCATCGACGAAGTCGGCTCGCCTTTCGGCAAGGCGCAGTTCGAGGTGCAGTACGCGATCGGGTGCCTGCGCGCAGCCGCGGGCGCGACCCGCCGCGTGACGGGGCAGACCATCCCCGCCGACATTCCGGGCCGCTTCAGCCTGAGTGTCCGCCAGCCCATCGGTGTGGTCGCGGCGATCTCGCCCTTCAACGTGCCGCTCCTCAAGAACGCCAAGCTCACGTCGACGCCGCTCGCCACGGGCAACACCGTCGTGCTGCTGACCTCCGAGGACGCGCCGCTCGTGGCGCATGCGCTCGCGGATGTCTACCGCGAAGCGGGGCTGCCCGCCGGGGCGCTCAATGTCGTGACGGGTTTCGGCGACCGCATCGGCGACTCGTTGACGACGCACCCGCTCGTGAAGGCCGTGATGTTCACGGGCTCCAGCCGGGTCGGAAAACACATCGGCACGCTCTGCGGCGCGCGCATGAAGCGCGTGATCCTGGAACTCGGTGGCAAGAGCCCCATGATCGTGCTCGCGGACGCCGACCTGGACCAGGCCGTCGAGGCTGCCGCCTTCAGTGTGTTCTTCTTCCAGGGCCAGGCCTGCATGGCCGCGAGCCGCATGTACGTCGAGCGGCCCGTCTACGACGCGTTCTGCGCGAAGCTGAAGGCGCGCGCCGAGACCCTCGGCATGGGCAGCCTGCGCGACCCGGACACCTGGATCGGGCCGATCATCTCCGGGCGCCAGCGCGAACGGGTGCGCCGCCACATCGAGGATGCCGTCGCCAAGGGGGCGCGGGTGCTGACCGGGGGCCAGTGGCGCGGCAACCGCTGCCAGCCGACCATCCTGCTCGACGTGCAGGAAGGCATGACCGTCTGCCGCGAGGAGACCTTCGGACCGGTGACCTCGATCTATCCGGTGGAGGACGCGGAGGAGGCGTTGCGCCGCGCGAATGACACCGTCTACGGCCTCAGCGCCGCGATCCACACGCGCGACATCAACAAGGCATTGCCGCTCGCACTCGGCGTCAATTCGGGCATGGTGCACATCAATGCGCCCACCATCCACGACGAGCCGCATGTGCCCTTCGGCGGCACCGGCGACAGCGGCTTCGGTCGCGAGGGCACCGACATCGACATCGATACGCTCACCGAATGGAAGTGGATCACGGTACAGCTGCCCCTGGGTGGCTGAACGGGGAGCACCATGAACGCCGACGCGATCCCGGTCGCCGACCGGCTGTCTGATCTCGGCGCCTGCCTCGAATTCCTCGATCGTGGCGGCGCGCTGCTGCGCGTCGAATCGGAGGTCGATCCGATCCACGAACTGGCGGGAATCGCGCGGCAGCTCGAAGGCAGCAGTGCCGTGCTGTTCGAACGCGTTCGCGGCAGCCGCTTTCCGGTCGTCTGCGGCCTGCTGTCGAACCGCGATACGCTGGCCCGGCTGTTCGGACTGCCCGCGCGGCAGGTGCCCTTTGCCATTGCCGACGCCGTCGGCGCCTGGAAGAAGGACCCAGGCGCGTTCCCCCCTCGACTGCTGGACCGCGCGCCCGCCAACGAGGTCGTCGAAGCGGAACCCGATCTCGGCACGCTGCCGATTCCGCAGCACGCCCTGCAGGACGGCGGTCGCTATCTCGATGCCTCCCTGGTCGTGGCCCGCAATCCGCAGACGGGCGCACCGAACGTGTCCGTGCACCGCCTGATGGTGACGGCGCGGGACCGCATGACTTTTCTCATCGACCCGGGCCGCCACCTCGGCGATTACGTGCGGATCGCCGAGGAGCACCACACACCGCTGCCCGTGACGATCTGCAACGGTCCCGGGCTGGCGCTGTTCTTCGCCGCGGCGCTGCCGCGGCTCGGCGATTACAAGCATCACGCGGCCCACCACCTGGTGGGCCGGCCGCTCGACATGGTGCGTGCGCAGACCGTCGACGTACCGGCGTTCGCGGCTTCACAGTTCGTGATCGAGGCCGAGATCCTGCCCGGGTTGCGCGAGGAGGAAGGTCCCTTCGCCGAGGTCACGGGCTACTACGGAGGCCGCGACCACCGCGGGGTCATGCGCGTCAAGGCGATCACACGCCGCGAGCGCCCGATCCTGCACACGCTGCTGTCGGGACCGGAGGTCTGGAACACCGTAGGCTTCACGGCCGAGGCCGCGATCTTCCGGGCGCTGAAGCTGCGTCACCCCGAGGTGACGGCCGTGCACCTGCCACCGGGCGGCTGTGGCTTCTACCAGGCCGTAATCCAGGTGCACAACCCGCCGCCGGGCGCGGGCCAGAGGATCCTGCGCGACGCGTTCAACGCCTTCAAGTCGCTGCAGCGGGCCGTCGTGGTCGACAGCGACGTCGACCTGTACAACCCCGTGGACGTCGAATGGGCGATCACCACCCGCTGCAACCCGGATACGGGCATCCTGACGCTGCCGGAGGAGGAGGGGCACATCCTGAACCCGCTCGTGAAGATCGCACCGGACGGCGGCAGCGGCACCATCACCAAGATCGGACAGGATGCGACGGTGCCGCCTGGTAACCGCT
>CAYWMY010000348.1:0-2807 GCA_964459405.1 uncultured Steroidobacteraceae bacterium
GCGCCAGCGCGTGGCACTGGCCGCGGCGCTGATCGCCGCGCCCGGCGTGGTCATCGCCGACGAGCCGACCACAGCGCTCGACGTGACAGTGCAGGCGGAGATCGTCGCGCTGCTGCGCGAGCAGGTCGCGGCGGGCCTGGCGCTGATTCTGGTCACGCATGATTTCGGCGTGGTGGCGGGTCTCGCGGACCGCGTGATCGTCATGCGCGGCGGCCGCGTGGTGGAGGAAGGCCCCGTACGCCAGCTGCTGGCCACGCCGCGGCACGAGTACACCCGTGCGCTGCTCGCCGCCGTGCCACGGCTGGCTCCGCCGGCATGAATACGCCGCTGCTGGAGCTCGACGAAGTCACCGTGCGCTACCGGGTGCACGACCGCGGCCGCACACTCGCGCTCGATGCGCTGCGGAGCGTGTCGCTCACCGTGCGCCCCGGCGAGTCGGTCGGCATCGTCGGCGAATCCGGCTCCGGCAAGTCGACCATCGCCCGCGCGGCGCTCGGTCTCGTGCCGCCGCATGCGGGATGCGTGCGCTGGCTGGGCGACTCGCTGGCCGGACTGCCGGCGCCGCGCCGCCGCGCACTGCGGCGGCATTTTCAGCTGGTGTTCCAGGATCCCGCGGGCTCGCTGGACCCGCGCATGCCGCTGCTCACGAGCGTGCGCGAGCCGCTCGACATCCACGAACCCCGTACTCCGGCACCGGAACGCCAGGCGCGCGCACGCGCGATGCTCGCGAGGGTGGGGCTGCAGGGGCTCGAGGGCCGGTACCCGCACGAACTGTCCGGCGGCCAGTGCCAGCGTGGCGCGATCGCGCGCGCCATGATCGCCTCACCCTCGCTGATCGTCTGCGACGAGGCGCTGAGCGCACTCGACGTGTCGATCCAGCGGCAGATCGTCGAGCTGCTCTCGGCACTGCGGCGTGAGAGCGGCATCGCGCTCGTATTCATCAGCCATCACCTCGCCGTGGTTGAGCAGCTCTGCGGGCGCGTGCTCGTGATGTATCTGGGACGCGTCGTGGAGGCCGGACCGGTCGAGGCGTTGTTCGCATCACCGCTGCACCCCTACACGCGCGCACTGCTGGACGCCGTACCGACGCTCGATCCCGACCACGAACGCGCGCGCCCGCTCACGACCGCAGCGGGCGAAGTGCCATCGCCGATCGCACCGCCGCGCGGCTGCGCGTTCCACACCCGCTGCCCGCACGCGGACGCCCGGTGCCGCGAGCGGCCGCCGGAGCTGCGTGACATCCCGGGCGGTCGCGCCGTCGCCTGTCATCGCGCCGACGGCTGGCCGGAAGGGCTGCGGCAGGGCACCTGAGCACGAGGGCCGAGCCGTGGATCCTCCGGGCGCGTGGACCCGCAGCCATCGCCCTGCGCACCCGTGCGCACCGGCCCGCTGCGCCGGCCGTGATTGGCCAGCTGCGGGACCGGCCCGCTCGCGCGAGCCCGGTTGTCCGCCTCGCGGGAGTCCCGGCAGGCGACGGTCGTCCCGTGCTGGCGCGGAACAAGACGGTGGTGCCCCTGTGGTTTGCGACCCGGCTCGCCGCGACCGGGCCCGGGCGCTGGCAGGCGCGCAGCGCTCCGGTATGCTTGCCACCTGTGCACGAGGTGTCCGCATGACCCAGCCGAGATTCCGCGCCAGTTCCAGCCTCGAGAATGTCCGCTATGAGATCCGCGGCAAGCTGGCGCGCCGCGCCCATGACATGGAGCGCATGGGCTATGAGATCGTGTCGCTGAACATCGGCAATCCCGGTGCCTTCGGGTTCCGCACGCCGGAGACCATGCGCCTCGCGATGATCGAGAACATGGCCGTCGCGGAGGGCTACTGCCACCAGAAGGGCATCTTCCCGGCGCGTGAAGCCGTGGTCATGCAGCAGCAGGATCGCGGCGTGCGCGGTGTCTCCTCCGACGACGTGTTCATCGGCAACGGCGTGTCTGAGCTCATCGATCTGGCACTGCGGGCGCTGCTCGAGCCAGGCGACGAGGTCCTCGTGCCGAGCCCCGACTACCCGCTGTGGTCGGCGGCCGTCACGCTGAATGGCGGGCGCGCCGTGCACTATCCCTGCCGCCCGGAGCGGGGCTTCGAACCGGATCCAGAAGAGCTCGCGGGCCTCATCACGCGCCGCACCCGTGCGATCGTCGTGATCAACCCGAACAATCCCACGGGTGCGGTGTATTCGCGCACGACGCTCGAGGCGCTGGCGCAGGTCGCGGAGCGGCACGGTCTCGTGATGTTCGCGGACGAGATCTACGACGGCATGACCTACGACGGTGCCGTGTTCGTGCCCATGGCGACGCTGGTGCACGACACACTGTGCTGCACGATGTCGGGCCTGTCGAAGGTCTACCGCGCCTGCGGCTATCGCGTGGGCTGGGCGGTCTTCTCGGGTGCACGCGACCAGGCGCAGGAGTACCTGCAGGGTATGGAGCTGCTGAGCTCGCTGCGCCTGTGCAGCAACGTGCCGGGACAGTGGGCGGTGCAGACCGCGCTCGGTGGTCACCAGAGTATCCGCGATCTCGTTTCGCCGGGCGGCCGGCTGTACGAGTCGCGCCAGGCGATCATCGACGGCGTGCGCGCGAGCCGCTACCTCGAGGTCGCGGTACCGCGTGGCGCGCTGTACGCCTTCGTGCGCGTGCGGGCCGAGATGTTCGACGGCTTCGACGATCAGGCCTTCGCCATGGACCTGCTCGAACACAAGCACGTGCTGATCGCGCCGGGTGTCAGCTTCAACGTGCCGTACCGCGACCACTTCCGCATCACGAACCTGCCGGCCGCCGAGACCCTGCGCCTGGTGTTTGAACGCATCGAGGAAC
>CAYWMY010000349.1:0-2800 GCA_964459405.1 uncultured Steroidobacteraceae bacterium
TCACGCTGTTCCTGCCGCACGGCTACGAGGGGCAGGGGCCGGAGCACTCGTCGGCGCGCCTCGAGCGCGTCCTGCAGCTCTGCGCCGGGAACAACATGCAGGTCTGCGTGCCCTCGACGCCGGCGCAGATGTTCCATCTGCTGCGGCGGCAGATGCTTCGCGACCTGCGCCGCCCGCTCGTGGTCATGACGCCGAAGAGCCTGCTGCGGCACAGGCAGTCGGTGTCCGATCTCGACGCACTGGCGCAGGGCCACTTCCGCGTGCTCGTGGACGACGAGGACCGGCCCGAGCCGAAGGACGTGCGACGCATCGTGCTCGCGAGCGGCAAGGTGTACTTCGACCTGCTGGAACAGCGGCGCGCGGACGCGCGCGGCGATGTGGCGATCGTGCGCATCGAGCAGCTGTATCCGTTCCCGGCCGCCGAATACTGCGGCATCCTCGACCGCTACCCGGCGGCGCGCCAGATCGTCTGGTGCCAGGAGGAACCGCAGAACCAGGGCGCGTGGTACCAGATCCGGCACCGGCTGCAGGAGACCCTGGGTCAGGCACAGCAGCTGCTGTACGCGGGCCGCGCCGCGGCGGCGGCGCCTGCGACCGGGCTGCTGCAACTGCACGCCGAACAGCAGAAGGCGCTGGTGCACGCGGCCCTGCACGGCGAGCGCATCGAGGAGACCGCACGCGCCACGGCCAGTCTGGCGCACGCGCAGAATCCGAGTCCGACGGAGAACAGGAACAGCCCATGAGCACCGAAGTCCGAGTCCCGCAGCTGCCCGAGTCCGTCGCCGATGCGACGCTCGTCAACTGGCACAAGCAGCCCGGCGACGCAGTGAGCCGCGACGAGAATCTCGCCGACCTCGAGACCGACAAGGTCGTGCTCGAAGTGCCCGCACCCGTCTCGGGAACGCTGGCCGAGGTCCGCGTTGCGAGCGGCGCCGTGGTGACGAGCGGGCAGGTGCTCGCGGTGATCGCGGCGGCGGATGCGGCCTCGCCCGGTCCCGCGGCGGCAGCGGCACCACCCGCGGCGCAGGCCATGCCGGCGACCCCAGCGGCTGCGGTCCCGACCGCCACGGCTCCAGCGGCGGTCGCGTCAAAGCTCTCGCCGGCTGCGCGCCGCGTCGTTGAGGAACAGCGCCTGGATCCGGCGCGCGTCGCGGGTTCGGGCCGCGATGGGCGTATCACCAAGGCGGATGCCGAGGCCGCCGCGAAGGCCGCGGCTGCGGTGCCGACGGCTGAGGGTGCGCGGGTGCCCGTGCCGGTGGCGGAGCCCGCCGCCGCACCGCCGCCTGCGACGGTGCGCGAGCTCGCCGCGCGGGGTGAACAGCGGGTTCCCATGACGCGTCTGCGCCAGCGCATCGCCGAGCGGCTGGTTGCTGCGCAGGCCTCGCAGGCGCTGCTCACGACCTTCAATGAGGTCGACCTGCACGCGCTCAACGAGCTGCGCACGCGCTACCGCGATGCCTTCGAGAAGCAGCACGGCGTGCGGCTCGGCTTCATGTCGTTCTTCGTCAGGGCCTGCGTCGCGGCGCTGAAGCGCTTTCCCGTGGTCAACGCGGCCGTCGACGGTCACGACATCGTGTACCACGACTACTTCGACATCGGTGTGGCCGTGTCGACCGACCGCGGGCTCATCGTGCCGGTGCTGCGCGATGCGGACCAGCTCGGCTTCGGCGACATCGAGAAGGCCGTGGGCGCCTATGCGAAGAAGGCGCGTGAGGGCACGATCACCATCGAGGAACTCACGGGTGGCACCTTCTCGATCACGAACGGCGGGGTGTTCGGCTCGCTGCTGTCGACGCCGATCGTGAACGCACCGCAGAGCGCCATCCTCGGCATGCACAAGGTGCAGGAGCGGCCCGTGGTGGTCGCGGGCGAGGTCGTCGTGCGGCCGATGATGTATCTGGCGCTGACCTACGACCACCGCATCATCGACGGCCGCGAGGCCGTGCAGTTCCTCGTGGCGGTCAAAGAGGCGATCGAGGATCCCGCGCGGCTGCTGCTCGCGATCTGATCCCGCGGCGTGTCACCGCGGCGGGCGTCCCGCCGGGGGCAGGGTATTTGTCCGGATCCAGGAATCTCCATGACTGAACAGATCGATGTCATCGTGATCGGCGGCGGGCCCGCCGGCTATCCCGCCGCGATCCGCGCGGCGCAGAACGGCTTGTCGGTCGCCTGCATCGACCGCTGGAAGAACCGCGATGGCAGGGGCGCGTTCGGCGGCACCTGCCTGAATGCGGGCTGTATCCCTTCCAAGGCGCTGCTGGAATCCTCCGAGCTGTATCACCGCGCGCAGCACGAATTCGCCGTGCACGGCATCCGGCTCGAAGGGGTGGGGCTGGATCTCGCCGTGATGCAGGCGCGCAAGGCGCAGATCGTCAGGCAGAGCACCATCGGCATCCTGGCGCTCTTCAAGGCTGCGGGCGTCGTGCCGCTGCAGGGGCACGGCCGGCTGCTGGCCGGCAACCGGGTCGAGTACATCGGCCACGACGGCGCGCGACGCGAACTCGTCGCACGGCACGTGATTCTGGCCTCCGGTTCAGAGCCGGTCGCGCTGCCGTTCGTGCCCTTCGACGGCCAGCACATCGTCGATTCCTGGGGCGCGCTCGATTTCGATGCCGTGCCGAAGCGGCTCGGCGTCATCGGCGCGGGCGTCATCGGTCTCGAACTCGGCAGCGTCTGGCGCCGGCTCGGTTCGGAGGTCGTGATGCTCGAGGCGCTGGAGCGGTTCCTCGCGATGGCCGACGTGCAGGTCGCGAAGGAGGCCGCGCGCCATTTTGCGAAGCAGGGGCTCGACATCCACCTG
>CAYWMY010000350.1:0-2788 GCA_964459405.1 uncultured Steroidobacteraceae bacterium
TGGCGAAATCGCTGTCGCGTTCGTGCCGAACTACGACATCGATCTGGCGCGTGTCCTGACATCGGGTTCGGACATCTGGCTGAACACACCTCAGCGCCCGCTCGAGGCTTCGGGGACCAGCGGCATGAAAGCGGCGCTCAACGGCGTGCCGCAGCTCAGTGTGCTGGACGGCTGGTGGGTCGAAGGCTGCATCGAAGGTGTCACGGGCTGGGCGATCGGCGACGACCTGCAGAGCGCGAATGGCGACGATGCCCGTGCGCTCTACGACAAGCTGGAGAAGGTCGTCCTGCCGCTTTTCGCGACCGGCCCGGCGGCGTGGGTCGCCATGATGAAGGGCGCGATCACCAAGAACGCCTCGTTCTTCAGCAGTCACCGCATGATGCGGCGCTACGGGGCCGAGGCTTACCTGCACTGACGCCGACTCGCGATTCCGCACTGCCGGCCTGCGGCCGTTGCCGGGTCCCGTCTCGGTCTGCACGCGGGCAGCGACGGTTCTTCGACTCGTGCGATCCCCGTGCCGCGAACTTTACGGGGCCGGCCGACTCGAAGACCGGGTCCAGCCCTCGAGGGAGGGACGACAAGAAGACCAGCGCGCCCGGTCCCGGACACCCCGGTGGGGAGCCGGAACCGGATGCGGAGAATGGACCATTCGGACGAGGAGGACACCACAATGAGGAATGCTCTCGCTGCCGCCCTGCTCGCGGCCACACCCGCGCTCACGCTGGCCGCCCCCGTGACCTATCAACTCGACCCGGAACACACGTTCCCGAGCTTCGAGGGGGATCACCTGGGCGGGCTGTCGACCTGGCGCGGGAAGTTCAACAAGAGCTCGGGTCGGGTCGTGCTCGACCGGGAAGCCAGGACCGGGTCGGTCGAGGTCACGGTCGACGTCTCATCGGTCGATTTCGGGCACGACAAGCTGAACGAGCATGCGCGGTCCGCCGAACTCTTCGATGTGGCCAGGTACCCCACCGCGACCTTCAAGGGGACCATCAACGGCTGGACGGGCGATCAGCCAACGGCTGTGGCGGGCGACCTCACGCTCCACGGCGTCACCAGGCCCGTGACGCTGATCGTCAAGTCCTTCAAGTGCATGCCGCATCCGATGCACAAGAAGGAGGCCTGCGGCGCGGATGCTGTCGCGCACTTCAACCGTGCCGACTTCGGCGTCGACTTCGGGGCCGCCTACGGCTTCAAGATGGATGTGCTGCTGCGCATCCAGGTCGAAGGTCTGCGCGCCGACTGAGAAAATTCCGGGCCGGCAGCGTGCCGTGACGCCGGCGACGCCACGAGGCGCGCCGGCGGTGCCGGCCTGTTGTGCCGCAGCAACGGAGCCTCGCGCGGTCGCGTGCCGCTGTCGGGCCAGGGCCATCCATCCCGGGGCGAGCGCCGCCGGCGACGCCCACCGCGTGTTTTCTTGACAGGGTGTGGGCCGGTTCCTAGAATTCCCGCCCTTTCCGCCGGGCCCCGAGTGACAGGTCTGGCGAAAAAGTCAGCCATTGCCGGGCCGCCAACAGTGCGGCCCGGCGTTTCATGCGTCCCAAGAAAACTGCGGACGCGATGGTTTGCAACGGAACATACTGCATGTCAACCACGAATCAGCTGATCCGCAGCGGCCGGACGGCGGCGACCTACAAGTCGAAGGTGCCCGCCCTCAATCGCGCGCCCCAGAAGCGCGGCGTCTGCACGCGCGTGTACACCACGACGCCGAAGAAGCCGAACTCGGCTCTGCGCAAGGTCTGTCGCGTGCGCCTGGTCAACGGCTACGAAGTCTCGAGTTATATCGGCGGCGAGGGACACAACCTGCAGGAGCACTCGGTGGTGCTGATCCGCGGCGGCCGTGTCAAGGATCTGCCCGGCGTGCGCTACCACACTGTGCGCGGCACGCTCGACTGTGCGGGCGTCACTGACCGCAAGCAGAGTCGTTCGAAGTACGGCGCCAAGCGCGCGAAGAAGTAAGAGGTCGCATCATGTCCCGTCGTGCCCAGGCCCCCACGCGCGCCATCCTGCCGGATCCCCGCTTCGGCAGCGAGATGCTGGCGAAGTTCATGAACATGGTCATGGAGAGCGGCAAGAAGTCCGTCGCCGAACGTATCGTCTATGGTGCGATCGAACGCATCAGCGAGAAGACCGGTCGCGAGAACGATGCCGCCATCGAACTCCTCGGTCAGGCGCTCGACAACGTCAAGCCCGCTGTCGAGGTCAAGTCCCGCCGTGTCGGTGGCGCCACCTACCAGGTGCCGGTCGAAGTGCGCAGCACACGACGCCAGACGCTGGCCATGCGCTGGATCATCGAGGCAGCACGTGGGCGCAGCGAGAAGTCGATGGCGCACCGCCTGGCGCACGAACTGATGGAGGCGGCCGAGAACCGCGGCGCGGCGGTGCGCAAGCGCGAGGACACGCACCGCATGGCGGATGCGAACAAGGCCTTCGCCCACTACCGCTGGTAAGCGGCGCATCCACGCCCGCGCGCGAAGCATTTCGAGGACACCATGGCACGCAGCACTCCGATCGAACGCTACCGGAACATCGGCATCTCGGCGCACATCGACGCCGGCAAGACGACCACGACCGAGCGCGTTCTGTTCTACACCGGCGTTTCGCACAAGATCGGCGAGGTGCACGACGGTGCGGCCGTCATGGACTTCATGGAACAGGAGCAGGAGCGCGGCATCACGATCATGTCGGCCGCCACGACCTGCTTCTGGAAGGGGATGGACAACAACTTCCCCGAGCACCGCATCAACATCATCGACACGCCCGGTCACGTCGACTTCACCATCGAGGT
>CAYWMY010000351.1:0-2770 GCA_964459405.1 uncultured Steroidobacteraceae bacterium
GGTGCCGCTGGTCCGCTGGTTCCGCGGCCCGCTGCGCGAGACCGTGCGCACGGCGGTGCTCGGTGACACGCTGCGCGATACCGGCCTCTTCGAGCCGCGCGTGCTCGAAGAGATTGTCAGCGCGCACGAATCGGGCAGGCGCGACTACAGCGCGCCATTGTGGACGCTGCTGATGTTCGAGGGCTTCCTGCGACGGGGCGCGGCGGCCCGGTGAGCGGATTGAAGATCCTGCACGTGCTCGACCATTCGGTGCCGCTGCAAAGCGGCTACGCGTTTCGCACGCTCGCGATCCTGCGCGAGCAGCGCCGCATCGGCTTCGAGACCGTCCATGTCACGTCGACGAAGCACTACGGGGCGAGCGCCGACGAAGAAGAGGTCGACGGACTCACGTTCTTTCGTACGCGACCGGCAGACTCGCTGCTGCGGCGCCTGCCCGTGGTCAACCAGGCGATGGTCTCGCTCGATACCGCCACGCGGGTCGAGGAGATCGCCCGCCGTCTGGGTGTAGACGTGATCCATGCCCATTCCCCGGCGCTGAACGGGCTTGCGGCGCTCAAGGCGGGCAGGCGACTCGGCCTGCCCGTGGTCTACGAGATGCGCGCCTCCTGGGAAGACGCGGCCGTGGACCATGGGACATCCCGCGAGGGGAGCCTCCGCTACCGCGCCTCGCGCGCGCTCGAGACGCGCGTGTTCCGCCGCGCGGATGCGATCACGACGATCTGCGAGGGACTGCGCAGTGACATCGTCGGGCGCGGGATCGCGGCCGGCAAGGTCACCGTGATACCGAATGCCGTCGATGTGGCCGAGTTCGACGCTGCTGTCGAGGCGAACGATGCACTCGCGCGCGAACTGGGTCTCGGGCCCGGCCCGGTGCTCGGCTTCATCGGCTCCTTCTACGCCTACGAGGGCATCGATGTCCTGCTGCGCGCGACTCCGGCAATCCTTCAGGCCTTCCCGCAGGCACGCGTCCTGCTCGTGGGCGGCGGCCCCGCGGAGGAATCGTTGCGGCGCCTCGCCGCGGAGCTCGGCATCGCCGAGCGGGTGCACTTCGCCGGCCGCGTGCCGCACCGCCTCGTCAGCCAGTACTACGCGCTGATCGACCTGCTGGTCTATGCCCGCCATTCGATCCGGCTCACCGAGACGGTCACGCCGCTCAAGCCGCTCGAGGCGATGGCGATGCGCCGCATGTTCGTCGCGTCCAACGTCGGCGGCCACCTCGAAGTGGTGCCCGCCTCACTGCGCGACCGGCTGTTCCGCGCGGGCGATGCTGCCGACCTCGCGCGCGTCGTACTCGAGCAGCTGGCGAAGCGCGCCGACTGGCCGCGCAGCGCGGAGGAGGGGCGGCGCTACGTCGAGCGGGAGCGAAGCTGGCGACAGTCCGTCAGTGCCTACCCGCGGGTCTATGACGAGGCGTTGAAGAGTCACCGCGCGCGATGAAGATCGCGAGTGTCTGCCGGGTCCTGCCGACGCCGGATAATCCGGCGGCTGGTGCGTTCGTACTGCGACGACTCGCGGCGATGGCGGGCAAGACGCGGCTGCGCGTGATCCAGCCCGTGCCGCACCTGCCGCTCGTGCGCCCGCTGCCCGCCTGGGCGCGCGAGCCTGCGCATATCGCCGGCGGCGTTACGATCGAACACGCGCCCATGACCTACCTGCCGGGCCTGCTCAAGTCGCTGGACGGGCGCTGGCTCGAGGCGAGCGTCTATCCACGTCTCGCGGCCCTGCAGGCCGCGGGCGAGCTGGATCTGGTCGATGCCCACTTCGGCTATCCCGACGGCGTCGGCTGCGTGCGCGCTGCGAGGCGCCTCGGCATTCCCGCGTTCATCACGCTGCGCGGCATGGAGGTCGACGCCATCCGCCATCCCCGGATCGGTCCGCAGCTCGCCGAGGCCCTGCGCCAGGCAGCCGGCTGCATCACCGTGAGCCATGCGCTGCGCGATCTCGCACTCGAGGCAGGCGTGCAACCGGATCATGTGCTCGTGGCGCCCAACGCGGTCGATCGCGCGTCGTTCCACCCGGGTGATCGCGCCGCGGCGCGAGTCCGGCTGGGGCTGGAACCGGATGCGCCGCTGATCGTCAGCGTGGGGTACCTGATTGCCGGCAAGGGGCACGGGGTCCTGATCCGGGCATTGGCGAGGTTGCGCGAAACGCTTCCCGACGCACGCCTCGCCATCATCGGCGGGCCTGGCTACGAACCCGATCATCCGCGCGTGCTCACCGAAATCGCGCGCGAGGCCGGCGTGCAGGGAGCGGTGCGGTTCGTCGGCGCCGTCAAGCCCGACGCCGTCGCCCTATGGTTGCAGGCGGCCGATGTGTTTGCGCTCGCCACCGAACGCGAGGGCTGCTGCAATTCGGTGCTCGAGGCACTGGCAGTCGGCCTGCCGGTCGTGACGACGCCTGCCGGAGACAACCCGCGCTTCGTTCACAACGGCGTCAACGGCCAACTGGTCGGCATCGGTGATGTGGCCGGGACCGCGGCCGCGCTCGCCTCGGTGCTCGACCGGGCCTGGGATCCCGAGGCCATCTCGCGAGCGCTGGCTGTCGGCAACTGGAGCGACGTGGCCGAGCAGGTGCTCGGCTTCATGGCCGCTAGGCGCAGGCGAAGTGCCGCTCCCGGTAAGCCTTGACCATGCGTGCGGCGTAGCGCAGCGGGCTCTTGTCCCACGGCGCGATGCGCGGGATCTGGAACGGGTCGGACTGCGCCGTGGCCGCGCCCCAGCTGGTCGACACCGCGAGCTCGAATCCGGCGTCGCGCACCGCGCGCACGTGC
>CAYWMY010000352.1:0-2753 GCA_964459405.1 uncultured Steroidobacteraceae bacterium
ACGACTGCCCGATGCAGAAGCACGGCGGCAAGCATCGCGGGCCCATGGGCAAGGGCGGCGGCATGATGCACGGCCCCGGCATGCTGCTCGGACACCTGGGCGATGAACTCAAGCTCACCGACGCGCAGCGCACGAAGATCAAGACCCTGCTGGACGAGTCACGGCCGGAGATGGAGCGCCTGCGCGATGAAATGCGCAGCACCCGCCGTGAGCTGGCGCAGCTCTCGCCGGATGACAAGGCCTACGAGGCCACGGTCGCGACGACCAGCCGCCGCATGGGCGAACTCACCACGCGCATGATCCAGCAGCGCAGCGCCCTGCGCGCCAGCACTCACGCCGTGCTGACGGCGGAGCAGAAGGCACGGATGGCCGAACTGCGGACGAAGATGATGGAGCGCATGCAGGAGCGGCGCGAGCGCCGCGAGCAGCGCCGGGAACACCGTCACGAGGGCATGCAGCCGGGCCCGCAGGCCCAGCCGCAGCCGACCGCGACCTGAGCTGCGCGCCCCCCGATCCTCCCCTCGCCCGCCCTTCGTGGCGGGCATCCCGGGCGGCCGAGTCCCATCGGCCGCCCTTTTTTTCTGTTCACGCCCCGGCACGCGGGGTTGCGGCGCTCCGGTGCAGGTCGACCGCGCGCCACAGATACCAGGCCGCGGTCGTGCGGTGCGGTGCCCAGCGCCGGCCGAACTCCGCGAGCGCACGCGGCCTCGGCAGATCGTCGAGACCGTAGGCCAGGCGGAATCCGTTGCGCACGCCGTAGTCGTCCACCGGCAGCACGTCGGGCCGCGCCAGGGTGAAGATCAGAAACATCTCCACCGTCCAGCGGCCGACGCCGCGCACCTGCACCAGCCGCTCGATGATGGCCTCGTCGTCGAGGCGCGCCAGCGCGCGCCGCGCCGGAATCACGCCGGCAAGGGTCTTCTCCGCGATGTCGCGCAACGCCAGCGCCTTGGCGTTCGAGAAGCCGACACCCCGCAGTGTCGCCTGCGGCGTGCGGGCGAGCTCCGCCGCCGTCGGCAGCCCGCCGTGAGGCTGAAGCGCCTGCAGGCGGCCCAGGATGGTCTGTGCCGCCCTGCCCGTCAGCTGCTGGTGGGCGATCGCATTCACCAGCGCCTCGTACGGCGACTCGCCGCGCGCCGGCCTCAGGGTACAGCGCTGCGTGCGACGCATGAGGTCGCGCATGACGGGATCGACGCGCGCCAGATGGCGATGGGCCTGCGGGTTCATGGCCCCGCGATTATCGCCCGCCACGCGCTCTGTTAACCTCCCGGCGAGGGGGAACATGCTGCACTCGTTGAGCGATCTCGCGCCGGGGTTCCGGCTCGAAGCGGACGTCTGCGTGGTGGGTGCAGGCGCGGCGGGCCAGACCGTCGCCAAAGCGCTCGCCGACCGGGGACGCGAAGTGCTGCTGCTCGAATCGGGTGGTGTCGACTTCGACGCCACGGTGCAGGACCTCAACGAGGCCGCGAACGTCGGCCTGCCCTACTACGACCTGCGCCGCGCGCGACTGCGCTTCTTCGGTGGCACCACGGCGATCTGGGGCGGGCGCACCTGCCGGCTCGACCCGATCGATTTCGAGCTTCGTGACTGGGTGCCACTGTCCGGCTGGCCGTTCGGTACCGCCGAGCTGGAGCCGCATTACCGCCGGGCCGAGGCGCGGCTCGAGCTGATCAGCGAGCACATGGAACAGCATGTGTTCGACCGCCTGGCGCGCGCGCCGCGGCTGAACCGCGACCTGATCGACGCCTCCTGCTGGCAGTTCGACCACCACATCGACCGCTTCACGGCCGCGCACCGCGACGACGTGCTGCGCCACCCGCGCATCCGCGTGCTGACGCAGGCCACCGTCACGCGCATCGTCGCCGGCAGCGGTGCCGTCTCGCAGCTCGAGCTCACGAACCACGCGCGACACGGCGCCAGCGTGGTCGCGCGCGACCACGTGCTGGCCTGCGGCGGCATCGAGAACGCACGGCTGCTGCTGGCGAGCGGCCTGGGTGGCGACTGGGTCGGCCGCTGCTTCATGGAACACGTGCACTGCCGCGGTGGCGAGATCCACGCCGACCGGCCGATCGCCGTGCTGCGCATCGGCAGGTCCTTCCGTTTCCGCGGCCGCCGCTTCGCGGCGGCCATCCGCCCTGGCGTGCCGCTGCAGCGCCGTGAACGCATCCTGAATGCGAGTTTCACGATCAACGTGCGCAAGCCGCCGGGCCGCCCGATCGGCACATTCATGACCGGTTTCAACTTCATGCGCCACTCGATGGCCGTGCCGAACAAGCTGTGGCGCAAGTGCTGGTACGCCCTCAAGCACGGCGGTACGCGCTTCCAGGAATGGGCCGACCCGTACCGGCCGTGGCTGCTGACGAAGATTTCGGACCGGCGAGTCTATGCGGTGATGCGCACCGAGCAGTCCCCGAATCCAGAAAGCCGCGTGACGCTCGATCCCGCGACCTGCGATGCGCTGGGCATGCCGCGCGTGCGCCTGCACTGGGCCGTCAGCGAGCTCGACAAACGCTCGGTGCTCGTGACGATGCAGGCGCTGGACGCGGAGTTCCGGCGGCTGGGCCTGGGCCGCGTCGAGCCGATGCCGTGGCTCAGCGATCCGGCCGTACCCTGGGAGTTCGATCCGCTGATCTCGAAGAACCCGATCGGCGGCTATCACCACATGGGCACGACGCGCATGTGCGCGGACCCGGCCCGTGGCGTGACCGACGGCAATGCCCGGGTGCACGGGCTCACGAACCTGTACGTCGCGG
>CAYWMY010000353.1:0-2738 GCA_964459405.1 uncultured Steroidobacteraceae bacterium
GCCTGGCTCGCAGGCGGAAAGGCGACTGCTGGCCTCATCAGCCTGGGCTACCTGCTGATCGCAACACGCGCGCTGGGACCGCGCGACTATGGCGTGCTGGTCCTCGTGCATGCGTACCTGCTGACGATCAACAGCCTCTTCACGCTGCAGGTCTGGCAGGCCGTCGTCCGCTTCGGGTTCCGGCTGCTGCACGAGAGCCGGCAGCAGCAACTGGTGCAACTGCTGCGTTTCACGACCGTCATCGAGATCGCCGTGGGCGCGCTCGGGTTCGCAGTGGCCGCGACGGGTGCCGTGTTCTTCGGCCGGCAGCTCGGCTGGTCGCAGCAGGCAATCGAGCTGGCGGTGCCCTACAGCCTCGCGGTGCTCGCCGGCATCCGCGCGACACCGGCCGGGCTGCTGCAGCTCGTGAGCCGCTTCGATCTGCTGGGCTGGCACCACGCCATCCAGCCGGCGACGCGCATGATCGGCGCGCTGGTCGTGTATGCGCTGGACGGCGGCCTGCGCGGGTTCCTGATCGCGTGGCTCATCGCCGAGATCGTCGAGTGCGTCGCGATGTGGATCTTCGGTCTGTGGGTCGCGCGCCGGGAGCTGCCCGGGATCCGGTTGCGGGGTCCGCTCGTGGACGTGCGGGGTGAGCACGACGGACTCGGGCGCTACATCCTCGTCTCGCAGGGGGATGTCGTGTTCACCAGCCTCGCGCCCAGGATCGTGCCGCTGGTGGTCGGCGGGGTCCTGGGCCCGGCAGCCGCGGGCCTCTACTCCATCGCCCAGCGAGCCGCGGTGGCCATCGCCGAGCTCGGCCAGCTCCTCGGGCGCGCCGCATTCACGGAGTTCGCGCGGCTGTTCACCGTTGCGCCCAGCGACGAGCACCTGCACCCGACGCTGTGGCGCACGGTCGGCATGGCCGCGGCCGCGATCCTGCCGGTCATCGCGCTGATCGGCTTCTTCGCGGAGCCCATCGCGGTCTTCCTCGGGGGCGCCGCGTTCTCCGATGCCGCGCCGCTCATGGTCTGGTTCGCGCTGGCGCGCCTGATCATGGTCGTCACCACCATGACCGGCACGGCGCTGGTCGCGGCCGGCCGGCCGGGCCTGTCGATCGCCGGCAATGCGCTCGCCATGACGCTGTCCCTGCCGATCCTGCCGTGGCTGCTCGAACGCTGGGGCATCGTCGCGACGGGCCCCCACTCGCTCGCGATGGCGGTCGTCAATGCGGCCGTGCTGGCCCTCGCACTCCACCTCGCGACGAGGCGCCGACGCGTCCCGGACGTTTCCTGACCGAGAGGGGGGAATTGCAGGCCTGCCGCCATCTCCCGGGCTGCCGCCACGCCGCGATCGGCGTCAGCCCGACCGGGATTCACCGCACCCTGGACGAAGCGATCACGCTGACGCGGCGTCGCCTATGGCGGGGTCCGCCGCCGCAGAAGCCCTGAGCTGGCCGCGCAGCGCCGGCATCTCGCGCGCCAGGAACTCGCGGATCTGGCCTGCCGCGCAGGCCGGCGCCTGAGCCGAGTCCTCGCCGAGTTCGGCAGTGACGCCAGCGCGCTGCAGATCGGCGAACTCCGGGTCGCGCAGCGCGGCGCGCTGCACGGCCCGCATCAGGTCCGCGTAGTCGTCGACCACTTCGCCGAAACGCCAGCACGCGTAGTCGGGATTGTCACGCCACGCAACGTCGTGCGCGTTGAGGAATACGCACGGGCGGGGCTTCGCGAGGAATTCGTACACCTGGCTGCTGACGTCGCCGAGGTAGATGTCCGCCATGTCGATGTAGGTCATGTCGCGCAGGTATGGCGAACCCGTATCGATGATGATCCGGCCCGGAATCGCGAGGGATTGCAGCGCTTCCGTCTCGGCGGGGCTGCAGTTTTCGAACAGGCGCACGTGCGGCGCGACGATCAGATTGAAATCGGTGCGCGCGGCGAACTCGGCGATGATGCGCCGGCCCCAGCGCGACCACGACGCCAGCTCGGTGCTGAAGTGCGGGTTGTACAGCACGACCGGCCGCCCGTTCGTGAACAGGGGTTCGGCTTCACGCCGCAGCCGTTCGACTGCGGCCATCTTGATCGAGCCCGAGACGGCACAGTTCCCCGGCGCGACGAGTCCGTCACCGATCATGCGCGCAGCATCCTTGGGGCCGGAGACGATCACGTAGTCGAAGAACCGCAGGCGCGCCTCGAAACCACGGGCGCGGTCACCTGAGCCGTGCGGGATGTGCAGCAGGCGGCCGGGAACCAGACGGAAGCGTCGCAGCACGGTCGACGTGCGTTCCGTTGTGACGAGCGCGAGCGGCACCGCGAGCCGGCGCCGGTTGTGGAGCAGCCGCGGCAGCTTCAGCGAAGCCAGCGGCGGCACGAGACCCGCGATCCACCGCCCCCACCATGGAGCAGGCAGCGGCTCGACGTGCAGCCGCGCCTTCGGCCATGCCCGGTACACATCGCCGACGACCTCCCGCTCCGCCTCGGTCGCGACGAAGCAGGTAACGCGGAAACGACGATCGCAGGACAGTTCCGCCGCCACCGGGGCGGAGTGCAGCACCTGATGCGCTCCGCCGAGAAACAGGAAACCCACCTCGATTTCCGCAGCGCTCATCGCCCGATCGCATCCCACGGTCCGTACACAGGGCTACCATTGTCCAACAATCCACGCTGTTTCTGCACGTGAAGCCCCGGCGGGGGTCACCCCTGCTTCCGCCGGACCTTCTCGAGCAGGGCCGCGATCTCCTGCCGGCGACCCTTGTCGGC
>CAYWMY010000354.1:0-2732 GCA_964459405.1 uncultured Steroidobacteraceae bacterium
TCGGCGTGGGCGTTGGTGGCGTCGAGCAGGTTCTCGGAGAACTTGGCGGCGAGCTGGGATTGCTCTTCCTGGATTTCCTGGAAGCGCGGCTTCTGCGCGTCGGGCAGCTCGGCGCCGGAGAGGCGGAAGTCGCGCAGCGCGTGCTCGAGGATGCGTTGGCGCACCGGCGACAGGGTGGCGAACTCGGGGCTGTCGTGCAGCGCCTTGTACTTCTGGAACAGCGCCAGGTTCTGCCCGACCTCGGCGTAGAAGCGCGAGATCTCGGGCAGCATCGCGTTGTAGGCCTCGCGCCACTCGGGCACGTCGAACACGCTGTGCAGGTGGCCGACCACGCCCCAGGCGCGGCCGAGGCGCTCGCCAGCCTCTTCCATCGGAGCGACGAAGCCGTCCCAGCTCGGGGTGGCGGGGTCGGCGGTGAGGCGTTCGATGAGCGCACGATTCTCGTCGATGAGGCCGCGGATCGCGGGCTCGACGTGCTCGGGCCGGATGTCGGCGAAGCGCGGCATGCCGGCGAAGTCGAGCAGGGGATTGGCGTTGGGAGTGGACGTGGAAATGGACGTGGAAATGGACGTGCTGTCGTGCATCTTCGACCTTGTCTGTTCGTTCCGGCCTCGCCGGGCAAGACGGCTATTCTGCCGCAAAAAAGACGGCGGGCGCCGCGTACGACGCCCGCCGCCGCCTGAACTGCGTGTACTCAACGGACCACGTCGCGATAGGCGTGCCAGGTGGCGTGACCCACCAGCGGCAGCAGGACGGCCATGCCGATCATCATGGTGGCGAAGCCGATGCCGACCAGGACGACGATCAGCAAGGCCCACAGCATCATCGTGTCGAAATTGGTCTGCACCGCGCGCAGGCTGGTCATCGCCGCAGTGATGGTGTCGGTGTCGCGGTCCAGCACCATCGGAATCGCGATCGCGGAGAGCGAGAACACGACGATCGCCAGCACGGCGCCGACGACGACGTAGGCGGCGAGGAAGTACAGGTTGTCGCCCGACCCCAGGATGCCGCTGACGAAGTTCGTCACGTTGCTGACCTCGCCCCGATAGAACAGCGCGAAGAGGATGGCCGAGATGCGCTCCCAGGCGATCAGTGCGATGGCGAGGAAGGCGCCGAACATCGCGAGACCGTCGGCACTGCGGACGAGCCCCCGTACCGATGCGGCGAAGGAGACCTTCTCTCCCTTCTCGTGGTGACGCGAAATCTCGTACAGACCCGCAGCCGCGATCGGGCCGACCAGCATGAATCCCGAGATCGCCGCCATGAACAGATAGGGCTTGTCCGCCGCGTAGGACAGGATCAGGTAGCCGATCGCAGCCAGGATCACGCCATAGGAGAGGCTTGCGGCGAGGTTCTCGCGCATGTCGTTCCAGCCCATGCGCAGCCACTGCAGCGGCCGCTCCGCGCCGACGGAGCGGATCTGGGGCAGGTTGAAATGTTGATCCAGCGAGTCGTAGGGCTTGTCCATGATCGTCTCCGCAGGTTCTTCGTTATGTTTGACGTGTCGTCCGAGGATGGGATCGACGCGCATGGAAAAGTGCGCGTGATGCCTCGGGCGGTCGTGTTCTTAGAATAGGACAGGCGCGAAGAGTTCGCGAATGAGAGCTATTCTTTATCCAGATAGGGCGTGGCTATGCTGCGCGCGGCGCGGTCCCCAGCAGCGGGCGGCTCGGGTTCGTGAAACCTGCGGCCGATTCGGATGGACGCAGAAAGGAACAAGGGGCACCCCGTGGGGCGCCCCTTGTCGACGTCCTGTGCGCCCGCGGCGCTCAGTCCAGCTTGCGGCCGGTCAGGCGTTCGTAGGCCTCGCGGTATTTGGCCGCGGTGTGCTCGATGACCTCGGCGGGCAGCTTCGGTGCCGGCGGCGCCTTGTTCCAGTCCAGCGTCTCCAGGTAGTCGCGCACGTACTGCTTGTCGAAGGAGGGCGGGCTGATGCCCTCGCGGTAGCCGTCCGCCGGCCAGAAGCGCGAGGAGTCGGGGGTCAGCGCCTCGTCGATCAGGTGCAGCGTGCCGGCGGCGTCGATGCCGAACTCGAACTTGGTGTCGGCGATGAGGATGCCGCGGGTCGCGGCGAACTCGGCCGCCTCGGAATACAGCGCGATCGCCGCGGCGCGCGCCTCGTCGGCGAGCTGGGCGCCGGTCTTGCCGGTGCCGGCCAGCGCGTCCTTCATCAGCGCCTCGCAGCGCGCCTGCGCCTGCGCGAAGGAGATGTTCTCGTCGTGCTCGCCCATGTCGGCCTTGGACGAGGGCGTGAAGATCGGCGCCGGCAGCTTCGCCGCCTGCTGCAGGCCCGCCGGCAGCGCGATGCCGCAGATCGCGCCGGTGGCCTGGTAGTCCTTCCAGCCCGAGCCGATCACGTAGCCGCGCACCACCGCCTCGATCGGCAGCGGCTTCAGGCGCTTGACCACCAGCGCGCGCCCGCGCACCTGTTCGCGCTCGTTTTCGGCGACGACGGTTTCGGGGTCGATGCCGGTGAGCTGGTTGGGCAGGATGTGGCCGAGCCGGTCGAACCAGAAGTTCGCCAGCGCCACCAGCACGCGGCCCTTGTCGGGAATCGGGTCGGGCAGGACCACGTCGAAGGCCGACAGGCGATCGCTGGTCACGATCAGCAGCTTGTCGGCATCGACGGCGTAGATGTCGCGCACCTTGCCGCGGCCGAGCAGCGGCAGGCTCTGGATGGAAGTCTCGAAAATGGGCGTCGCCACGGTGGGGCCTCGGGTTGCTGGCAAAGC
>CAYWMY010000355.1:0-2714 GCA_964459405.1 uncultured Steroidobacteraceae bacterium
TGAAGATGTTCTTGAGCCCGAAACCGCTGGTCTGCGGGAAGCGGATCTTGGCGTAGTGCTTCGGGAAGTTGGCCTTCAGGCACTCGACGAACTTCCTGTTGTCCTCGGTGCCCTGTTCCCACTCGATGCCCGAGTACAGGTCCTCGGTGTTCTCGCGGAAGATCACCATGTCGACCTTCTCGGGCGCCTTGACCGGCGAGGGCACGCCCTTGAACCAGCGCACCGGGCGCAGGCAGACATAGAGGTCGAGCATCTGGCGCAGTGCGACGTTCAGCGAGCGGATGCCGCCACCCACGGGCGTGGTGAGCGGGCCCTTGATCGACACCAGGTATTCGCGGCAGGCCTCCACCGTCTCGTCCGGCAGCCAGGAGTTGAACTGCTTGAACGACTTCTCCCCCGCAAAGACCTCCATCCAGTGGATCTTCCGGCGACCGCCATAGGCCTTGGCGACCGCCGCGTCGAACACGCGCACCGAGGCGCGCCAGATGTCACGGCCCGTGCCGTCGCCCTCGATGAACGGGATGACGGGATTGTTCGGCACGCTCAACTTGCCGTTCTTGATCGTGATCTTCGCGCCTTCGGCCGGGGGGGTGAGTTTGACTGCGCTCATCGGACTGTGGACTCCGTGTCTGGGGCCCGCACGGGGCCGCCGTGGGCCTGCTTTTTCGGGGCGCGGATGGTATCACACCGGGGTCCGGGCCGGCCGCCGGCCGGACTCGTGGAAAGCCGCAGTTCCGCTGCCGCGCGGGCCCCGCGCGCGACAGGACACGCGAGGCCCGCAGCGGATGCGCGGAGGTCCTAGAATCCACGCGGAGGAGGCAGGACCGTGACCCGTACCCTGAGCCGCACACCGGCACGCGACGGCTACCGCATGCCCGCCGAGTGGGAGCCGCATGCCGGCACCTGGATGCTCTGGCCCGAGCGGCCGGACAACTGGCGCCTCGGTGCGACGCCGGCGCAGCGCGCATTCGCCGCGGTCGCCGCCGCGATCGCCGCCGTCGAACCGGTCTCCGTCGGCGTCTCGGCGCGGCAGTTCGCGATCGCGCGCGCGCTGCTGCCCGCGCCGGTGCGCGTGGTCGAACTGTCCTCGAACGATGCCTGGATGCGCGATGTCGGTCCGACCTTCGTCGTGGACGATCGCGGCGGCCGGCGGGCCGTCGACTGGATGTTCAATGCCTGGGGCGGGCTCGAGGGCGGGCTGTACTTCCCCTGGGACCTGGACGATGCCGTGGCGCAGAAGGTCGCCGAGATCGAAGGCGCCGACCGCTATCGCGCGCCCTTCGTGCTCGAGGGCGGCGCGATCCACGTCGACGGTCAGGGAACGCTGCTCACGACCGAGGAGTGCCTGCTGAATCCGAACCGCAATGCCGCGCTGTCGCGCGCGGAGCTGGAGGCGCTGCTGCAGCGCTACCTCGGCATCCGGCACATCGTCTGGCTGGGCCGCGGCGTGCACTGCGACGAGACCGACGGCCACGTCGACAACCTGGCGTGCTTCGTGCGCCCGGGTGTCGTTGCGCTGACCTGGACCGACGACCGCAGCGATCCGCAGTATGAGATCTCGCGCGAGGCCTGGGAGCGGCTGCGCCAGGCGCGCGATGCGCGCGGGCGTGCCTTCGAAGTACACAAGCTGCAGCAGCCCGGCCCGCTTTTCATGACTGCGGCGGAGGCCGAGGGCGTGGCTCCCGTGGCGGGGACCAGGCCCCGGCAGCCGGGTCAGCGTCTGGCCGCTTCCTACGTGAATTTCTACATCGCCAACCGCGCCGTGATCATGCCGCTGCTCGATCCCGTGCGCGATCGCCGTGCGATGGCGCAGCTCAGGCGGCTGTTTCCGCGGCGCCGCGTGGTCGGCGTGCCGGCGCGCGAGATCCTCCTGGGTGGCGGCAACATCCACTGCATCACGCAGCAGGTGCCGCGCGCGACGTGACGGGCACGCGCGGGCAGGGTGCGGGCCGTGCTCAGGCCCCGGCTGCGACGAATCCCTGCCAGCCGCGCAGGCAGGCCATGAAGGCCTGGCCCACGCCTTCGCGGCGCAGCTCGTCGATGCTGATCGGCAGCGCGCGCGCCACGAATTCCGGATCCGACAGAGATGCCTATTCCCATCTCTTGAATTTTGGTCAAGAATGAGTCTAGGGACCGGTGTACCGGCGTTTCTGCCTCGGATGACCGCGCCGTCGACAAGCGTGACGGCGAGAACCTGGACTGAATCCGGCCGGTCAGGGTGTGTGCGGAGCGCAGATGTACTTCTGGCGGCGGTGCATGACCCTCGACGTTCTGGTCGCGTCGGTACCGCGGGATCGACATTAAAACAACAACGGCATCCCGACATGATGCCGATCTACACGAGGTGTCGAGATCATGAGTAACGGATGGCTGTTGAGTTCCGCTGTTTCCATCACGCTGGGCAGCGTGGCGATGGTACCTGTTGCGGCAGGTGCCGCGGAGGCTGGCGCAGAAGCCCCGGTCGGTCTTGCCGAAATCATCGTGACGGCGACCCGGCGCGACACCAACCTGCAGGACACGCCGGTTGCGGTCAGCGCGATCGATGCCGTCACCATCAGTCAGGCGAGCCCGCGCAACATCGGCGAAATCGCCAGCTTCGTGCCGAACTTCTCCGCCTCCACCATCACCGGCTTCAACGCGGCGTCCTTCGCGATGCGCGGCGTCGGTCAAAACACCATCATCGTCTATTTCGAACCGCCGGTCGCAGTGCTGGT
>CAYWMY010000356.1:0-2662 GCA_964459405.1 uncultured Steroidobacteraceae bacterium
GGCCTCGATCACGCCGCCCACGGTGAGCACCTCGATGCGCGGCACCAGCGCGCCACCGGCATCGGTGCGCGGCAGCAGCACGGTGACTTCGTCGCCCGGCCGTACGGCGAGGAGCTGCGCGAGCCCGGCGCCCAGCAGCAACCCGCTTCCGGACAGCGTGCCGGCGTCGCCGGCGACCACGAGTTCCCCGAGCGCCTGACCGGCCGACTCGCCGGCCGGCACGCCGCGCAGCCGCACGGGCGCGAGCTGCATGCCGGCGGACATCAGGCCCTCGAGTTCGAGCTCCGGCTCGACGCGGCGCACGCCCGGGACCGCGCGGACTGCCGCGACGAGCCGGGGCCAGTCGCGCAGCGCGGCCTCCGGACCCGTGATCGCCGCGTGGCCGGCAAGGGTCAGCAGCCGTGAGCGCAGCTCGGCCTCGAAGCCATTCATCACCGACAGGATCACGACCAGCGCCGCCGTACCGACGCAGACACCCGCGAGCGACACCCAGGTGATGAACGAGACGAAGAAGCTGTGTCGCCGCGAGCGAACGTAGCGCAGTCCGATCCAGGCGACGAGCGAATGGAGCATCGCGTTATTGAACCACAGCGGCACCGGGTACTGGAGAAATTCGCGAATGGGATCAACAAATTGACGGCCACAGTTCGACGCTGCGGGAGGCGGTGCTACACTCGCGCCACCCTTCGAGGAGCCGCTCCATGAAGCCTGTCCGCACGATCCTGGCCCTCTGCGCGCTGGCCCCGCCCTGGCCGGCGCTGAAGTACTGAGCACCGATGTCGCTGCCCCGGCCGCGGACGCGGCGCGCCCCGTGCGCGGCACCAGCATGTCCGCGGTCGAGTCCCGCTTCGGTGCGCCCACGCGCCGGCACGAGCCCGTCGGCAAGCCGCCGATCACGCGCTGGGACTACCCGGGCTTCTCGGTGTTCTTCGAGTACAGCCACGTGATCCACGCCGTCGCGGCACACGCGCTGCCGCCGGTCCGCTGAGCCGCGACCCGGCGGCCGGACGGGCCGGCGCGCCGCCGCAGCCCTTTCCAGGGTCGTCTCCGGGCCGCCCGCGAAGGGCGCCCGTCGCGCTGCGACCTTAACGCCGGCATTCCGACCCGCTATCCTGCGCCCCCCGCCAGCACCCGCTGGGCGAGACTGCATTGCTCCTGACTTCGGCGACACGCATGGCGGCTGCACCAGACCCGGCGCCCGAGGGCGCATCGCTCCTCTCGCTCGAACTCGGCACGCAGGCGCTGCCCGCGGGCGTGGACGCGGTCGAATGGCGGGGCCTCGCCGGGTCGGCACGCGCGCTGGCTCTGGCGCTCGCGGCACGCACGCGGCCACTCGCGATCATCACGGGTACGCCCATCGAGGCGGACCGCCTCGCGGCCGAGCTGCGGTTCTTCGCGGACGCGGGGCTGCCGGTGCTGTTTTTCCCCGGCAACGAAACGCTGGCCTACGATCCGTTCTCGCCACACCCGGACATCACCTCCCAGCGTCTGGCGACGCTGGCCTCGCTGCCCGGGCTCACACGCGGCGCCGTCGTGGCGCCGCTCGATGCGCTGCTCGGCCGGCTGCCGCCGGCGCCGTACGTCGCGGGCCACACGCTGCTGCTCGAAACCGGCATGCAACTCGATGCCGCGGCGTTCCGCGAGCGGCTCGTCGCCGCCGGTTACGCGCACGTACCGCAGGTCGCAACCCACGGCGAATTCGCGGTGCGCGGCTCGATCATCGACCTCTACCCGATGGGTGCCGCGCATCCCTTTCGCCTCGACCTGTTCGACGACCGTCTCGACAGCATCCGCGCCTTCGACGCCGAGACGCAACGCTCCGGGGAACGCATGGCCAATGTGCGCCTGCTGCCCGCGCGCGAATTTCCACTCGACGAGGAAGGCATCAGACTGTTCCGCCGTCGCTGGCGCGCGCGCTTCGAGGGCGACCCTTCGCGCTCGCCCGTGTACCGGGCCGTCGGGGAGGGCCGCGCACCGGCCGGAATCGAGGCCTGGCTGCCGCTGTTCTTCGAGCGCACGGACTCGTTCTTCGATTACCTGCCGCCCGAGGCCTGCGTCGTGGATGCCTGCGCCGATCCCGCAGCCGCGGCCACGCTGTGGAGCGCCATCGGCGAGCGTCACGAAGACCTGCGCCACGATCTCGAGCGCCCGCTGCTGCGGCCGGGTGAACTGTTCATCGAACCCGAAGAGCTGGCCACCCTGCTCACGCGCCGGCCCCGCGTCGCACTGCTGCCCGCTGCGGCGGCCGCGGGAACCGCCGCCAACGCCGGCGTCGATTTCGACACGCTGCCCGCGCCGGACGTGCGCTTCGACCGGCGCGCGGCCGATCCCGCCGCGGCGCTGCGCGGCTTCCTCGGCGCTTTCCCGGGCCGTGTGCTGATCGCGGCGGATTCGGCGGGACGCCGCGAGCTGCTGGTCGAGGAACTGCGCCGCGACGGCCTCGAGCCGCAGACCGTGGGCGACTGGCAGGCATTCCGCACCTGCGCGGCCCGCCTCGCGATCACGGTCGGCGCCGATCTCGCGGGCATGCTGCTGCCCGCCGAGGGCCTCGCACTGCTCGCGGACAGCCAGCTGTTCGGCGAGCGCGCGCGACAGGAACGCCGGCGGCGTCGTGCCGAGCACGACCCGGAGGCGCTGCTGCGCGACCTCACGGCGCTGGCCC
>CAYWMY010000357.1:0-2645 GCA_964459405.1 uncultured Steroidobacteraceae bacterium
CAGGGCACGATCTTCCTCGGCGGCCCGCCGCTCGTGAAGGCCGCGACCGGCGAGGTGGTGAGCGCCGAGGACCTGGGCGGCGGCGACGTACACACCCGCCTGTCGGGTGTCGCCGATCATCTCGCCGAGAACGATGCGCACGCGCTCGGCATCACGCGGCGCATCGTCGCCGATCTCAACCGAGTCAGGCGTCCCGGGATGGGTATCGTTGCGCCCGTCGATCCGCTGCCGTGCACCGGCGGCTGTCCGGGCAGCAACTGCGGCCTGCGTGCGCCGATGTCGGGGCGTCTGGTTGCGCTGCTGGCGGAGCCGGGTACGACGCTGGAGAAGAGGAGGCCGCTCCTCGTGCTCGAGGCCATAGACGATGGAACACACGATCGTCGCGCTGGCGGCGGGGCGGCTGGCCGCTTTCCTCGTCGCTGTCGGCGACCACGTCGCGGAGGGTGCCGAACTCGCCCGGTTCGACATCGCGGTGCGCGCTGTCGCCCCATAGCACGACCTCGGCCGCGCGCAGGGCCGCGGCATGCGTCCGCCGAGCTGTGGCTGGATCGCGCCCGGGCACGTCCTCAGCCGAATTCCGGCGGGCGCGCAATCACGCTGACGTCCTGCGGACGCGGGCCCACGGGCCGGCGTTATGATCGCCTGACAGAGCGTGCCCGCCGCGAGGGCGCAGGGGAAGAACCTTGGATAACCACGCCACGCTTCTCGCAGCCCGCGACCAGCTGCTGCGCGACCGCCTCGATCAGGCCGCTGCCGTGAGGCGATTCCGGTGGCCGGAGTTCCAGGAGTTCAACTGGGCCCGCGATTGGTTCGACGTGCAGGCGGCCGGCACCGTGGGCCCCGCGCTGCGCGTCGTTGACGATGGCGGCGGGGCCGATCTCACCCTGTCCTGGGCCGATCTCTCGGCGCGCTCGTCGCAGGTCGCGCATTTCCTGTCCGGTCTCGGCATCGGCCGCGGCGACCGCGTGCTGCTCATGCTGGGTAATGTCGTGCCGCTGTGGGAATGCATGCTGGCGCTGATCCGTCTGGGCGCGGTGGTGATTCCGGCGACGACGCTGCTGCAGGAGGACGACCTGCGCGACCGGCTCGAGCGTGGCCAGGTCAAGGGTGTCATCACCGAGACCGATTTCGCGCCGCGTTTCGACGCACTCAGTGGTGCGCCGGTTCGGGTCGTGGCCGGCGGCGCGCGCACGGGGTGGGTCGACTACGCCGGCGTGGACGACGCGAGCCGCGCGCCGTTTCCCTGCGCACCGACGCGCGAGGATGAACTGCTGCTGCTGTACGCCACGTCCGGCACGACCTAGCGGCCCAAGCTGGTCTCACACACGCACGCGAGCTATCCGGTCGGCCACCTGTCGACGATGTACTGGCTCGGACTGCAGCCCGGCGACCTGCATCTGAATCTGAGCTCGCCGGGTTGGGCCAAGCACGCATGGTCGTCCTTCTTCGCGCCCTGGAACGCGGGTGCGACGGTGCTCGCGTACCAGTACGAGCGCTTCGACGCCGCGGCGCTGCTCGACCAGCTCGTGCGCTGCGGGGTCACGACCTTCTGCGCGCCACCGACCGTGTGGCGCATGCTGATCCAGCAGGACCTCGGCCGCTGGAAGGTGGCTCTGCGCGAAGTTGCGAGCGCTGGCGAACCGCTCAATCCCGAGGTCATCGACCGGGTGCGTGCGGCCTGGGGGCTCACGATCCGCGACGGCTTCGGCCAGACCGAGACCACGGCGCAGGTCGGCAACCCGCCGGGGCAGCCGTTGAAGGAAGGCTCGATGGGCCGGCCGCTGCCGGGCTATCCCGTTGTGCTCGTGAACGCCGACGGCAGAGAAGGGGACGAGGGAGAGATCTGCATCGACCTGTCACGCCGGCCGCTCGGACTCATGGCCGGCTACCTCGACGACGCCGAGCGGAACGCCGCAGCAATGCATGGCGGCTATTACCGCACCGGTGATGTTGCCACGCGCGATGCCGACGGCTACCTGACCTATGTCGGCCGCACCGACGACGTGTTCAAGTCCTCGGACTACCGCATCAGCCCCTTCGAGCTGGAGAGTGTGCTGATCGAACACGCAGCGGTCGCAGAGGCGGCGATAGTCCCGAGTCCGGACCCGCTCCGGCTCGCGGTGCCGAAGGCCTACGTCGTGCTCGTGGCGGGGCACACGCCGGACGTCGACACCGCCCGCTCGATCCTGGCGCACGTCAAGGCCCGCGTGTCGCCCTACAAACGTGTCCGCCGCATCGAGTTCGCGCCACTGCCGAAGACCATCTCCGGCAAGATCCGTCGTGCCGAACTGCGCAGGATTGAAGAGACGCGTGACCCGTGTGGCACGCGCCGCGCGCACGAGTACTGGGAAGGCGATCCGGAGGGCGGGTGCGCCGGCGGGAATTGAGGCCCGCGTTCCCGGCAGGGCACGTCGCGGCGGGCCATGTCGCAGGGGACAGCACAGCATCGACCGCAGCGGAGGAATCGACGGTGACCTCGCAGCTGGACGAACGCCCGATCTGGGCGCCGACACCAGAACAGATTGCCGGCGCCAACCTGACTCGCTTCATGGCATCTCTGCGCAGCCGGGGGATCGACGTCCCCGACAGCGCCGCGCTGTGGTCGTGGTCGGTGGCCGAGCCCGATCGATTGTGGCAGGCGGTGG
>CAYWMY010000358.1:0-2618 GCA_964459405.1 uncultured Steroidobacteraceae bacterium
TTCGACACCATGGGCTCCACGGTCACGGGCGAGTACTGCATCAACCTGCGCCAGCCCGTCGTCGAGCTCGGCAACCGCCACCACGTGGACATCTGGATCGATCTCGCCCGGGAGGCTGGCTTCCTGCCCGATCTCAACCGCGAGATGACGAACCGCATGCAGCTGGACGAGAAGTGCCAGCTAGAGCCGGATCGCCAGTACACGCATCGCGAGTTGACCGACCGCTGGATCCGCTCGATGACCGGCGGCGCGAAGTCGCTCGAGGACGTCGTGAAGGAAGGGCGGCTGCGCTGGAAGAAGTCGGTGCAGGAACGCTACCCACGCATGTTCTACAGCGCCCGCATTCCGGTTTACTACGAATACTTCATCGAAGCGGGCCAGCAGCTCAGGAAGGTCGTGGAGTCGATGGGCATCTCCTGGGACCTGTCACGCTACCAGCCGCTGCCTGCCTGGTATCCCGGAGCCAACCACAGCGACCGTACCGAGGCCTTCGATCTCTACGGGGTCAGCTTCAAGCAGCCGTTCAAGACCGGCACGTTCTCGAACTTCAATGCCTGGCTCGGCGAGCTGAGCACGCGACACCCGACGGCCGGCAGGATCATCCTCAACCGCAAGTACGCGCGCTCGAAAGGCATCGAAGACGGCGATCGCATACGCCTCGAGAGCACGGGCGGTGGCAGCATCGAGGGCGTTGCCGCGCTGAGCGAGTGCATCCACCCGGAGTGCGCGGGCATGGATCACGCCGGCGGCAACTGGGCGAAGAGCCTGCCGCCGCGCACCCGTGGCGACACCGGCGTGCACTTCGGCGCGCTGCTCGACTACGAGATGAAGAACCTCGACGTCATGGACGGCGCGATGGAGAACAGCCCGAAGCTGCGCGTGAGCCGCATCGCCTGACGACATCGGCGCAGGCGAATCGGCTCATCCGCGATTTCCGGCGGGCCCGGTTGCGGGCGCGGGCTGCAACGCAGGGCCCGGCTCGTCTCGCGGGAAGATTGACGCTCGACTCGCCGACCCTGCTGCGCGCCCGCGCCATGACGCGTCCGCGATGGAAATCGCGGATGAGCCGATTCGCCGTGTGAGGACTCCGGCGATCGCCCGCGCCAGGTGACGATCGCGGGGGAAATCGCGGCTGCGCCGATTGCGCCGGCTACTCCGGCTTCGTGCAGGACGCGACCAGCTTGTTGCCGTCGGGATCGCGCACGTAGGCCGCGTACAGGTTCGGCAAATAGGTCCGCGGGCCCGGTGCACCCTCGTCATGACCCCCGTTCGCGAGCGCGAGCCGGTGGAACTCGTCGACGGCCGCGCGGTTCGGCGCCACGAAGCCGATCGTGCTGCCGTTCGCCCACGAGGCCGGCAGGCCGTTGAAGGGCCGCGTGACGATGAAGTGCGACGTGGGCGTCCCCCACACGGAGGCCTTGTCGTAGTCGCCCTCGCGTTTCAACCCGAGTGCACCCAGCGCGGCGTCATAGAACCGCCGCGCGCGCTCCAGATCGTTCGTGCCGACGACAACGTGTGTGAAAATCGACATGCATGCCCCCCCGGGACCGCTCCTGCCACGGCCCGTAATCCGATGTGTTGACAGCGGCTACTTGACGACCCGCAGCTTCGGCCTGCGCGCGTCATCCGTGCTGGTGGAAGTCGGCGTCGGGCCGACCGGTGGGCTCGGCTCCGTGTCGGACTCCTCCTGGAACACGAGTCCCTGGCCCGTCTCGCGCGCGTAAATGCCGAGCACCGCCGCGACCGGCAGGCGCACCGCATGGGGCACGCCGCCAAACCGCGCGGAGAACTCGATCAGGTCATTGCCGAGCCTGAGGCCCTGTGTGGCCTGCCAGCTCAGGTTCAGGACGATCCGGCCGTCCTTGACGTAGGCCGCCGGGACCTCGACGCCCGCCACGCCCGCGTCGACCACCACGTGTGGCGTCTGGCCGTTGTCGGTCATCCACTCGTGCATGGCGCGCACGAGATAGGGACGCCGCGAGGTCGGACGCGGACCGGTCGCACTCATGACGTCGCCTCCCGCGCACCCGCCGTGCGTTTCAGCTCCCGCGCAGAACCAGCCATGTCGTTGCCCACCGGACGCCCCCGGGACGTCCTAGCGGACGTCCCTCCAGTAGTCCTTCTTGAGCAGGTACGACAGCGCGAAGAACACCAGCAGGAACAGGATCACCCAGATGCCGAGGCGCTCGCGCTCCGCCTTGACCGGCTCCCCGATGTAGTCGAGGAAATTCACGGTGTCGCGCACGAACTCGTCGTACTGCTCCGCGGTGAGCTCGCCCGGCGTGCCGGGCTCGAAGCCGACCAGATGCTTCTCGGAATGCCCGTCCTTCGTGACGAGTTCGTACTTCGGCTGCTGCAGGCCCTGCAGATGCGCCAGCACGTGCGGCATGACCGTGCCCGGCAGCACGGTGTTGTTGACGCCGTGGGGCCGCGTCGGATCCGCATAGAAGCTCTTCAGGAAGGTGTAGACGCGGTCCGTGCCGCGGCTGCGCGCGATCAGCGACAGGTCGGGCGGCTTGTTGCCGAACCACTCGGCCGCCTGGGCTGCCGGCATCGGTGACATCACCATCGACAGCGGCGTCGCGCCTTCGGGGATCAGGTTCGCGACCAGATCCTTC
>CAYWMY010000359.1:0-2584 GCA_964459405.1 uncultured Steroidobacteraceae bacterium
GGCAGCGTGGTGCTGCCGCGCGCGCGCTTCGTCGCGTACACGGGCGATGCGCGGGCCTCCGATGCCGCGCTGTGGCTCGAGCCCGGGCAGGGCGTCGACAGGGTCATCGCGGCGCTGCGTCGCGGGCTCGCCAATGGCGATGCGCTGGAGGTGCGCACGACGGACGAAGTGCGCCGGATCGCGCTCGGCAACTTCGATCGCGCGTTCCTCGTCACGCACGTGCTGGAGGCCGCGGCCGTGCTGATCGGGCTCGTGGGTATCGCGCTCGCGGGCACGGCCACGGCGCTCGCGCGGCGCGCGGAGTTCGGCATGCTGCGGCACCTCGGCATGCTGCGGCGTCAGGTGGTCGCGATGCTGGGTGCGGAGGGGCTGCTGGTGGGCGCGATCGGCACGGTGGGCGGCCTCGTGCTCGGTGCGGGGCTCAGCCTCGTGCTCGTGTACGTCGTGAACCGGCAGTCGTTCAACTGGAGCATCGACCTGTACGTGCCCGTGTGGCGGCTCGTCGCACTCTGCGCCGCGCTGCTGTTCGCGGCCTGCCTGGCGAGCGTCGCCGGGGCGCGGGTTGCGCTCGACCGTTCGGTGCTGCGCGCCGTGCGCGAGGACTGGTGATGGGCGGCGAAGGCATGGTGTGTCGGCTGCGCGTGGGTCTCGCGATCATCGGTGCCGTGGTCGTCGCCGGCGTCACGCTTGCGGCGCCGCCCGGGCCCGCGGGCCCGCCGCAGGCCGCGGGGCGCGACGCACGGCAGGCCGCCGATCCTGCCGCTGTTTCGTCCGGGGACACTGGAGAGTCGCCGCGTTTCGCGGTCGTAGAGCCGGGCGTCGCCGTGACGCTGCCGCGCGACCATGGCAGCCATCCGGCGTTCCGGACCGAGTGGTGGTACGTGACCGGATGGCTGCGCACGGAGGCGGGCGAGCCGCTCGGTTTCCAGGTCACGTTCTTCCGCTCGCGACCCGCCACGGTGGCGACGGACAATCCGAGTGCGTTCGCGCCGCACCAGGTGATCATCGCCCATGCCGCGATCAGCGATGCGGCCCGTGGCCGCCTGTGGCACGACCAGCGCATCGCGCGTGCGGGTTTCGGGCTCGCGGGCGCCACGGAGCACGACCTGCGCGTCTGGCTCGACCACTGGCACCTCGAGCGTCGCGAGGGCCGCTTCAGCGCGCGTATCGAGGCGGAGGATTTCGCGCTGGATCTCGAACTCTCGGCCACGCAGCCGCCACTGCTGCAGGGCGAGGCTGGCTTCAGCCGCAAGGGTGCGGCGCCAGCAGCCGCGAGCTGGTACTACAGCCTGCCGCAGCTGCGCGTGACAGGCCTCGTCACGCGCGGGGCGCGTGCAGAGCGTGTCTCGGGCGCGGCCTGGCTCGATCACGAATGGTCGAGCGAGTATCTCGAGGCGGCGGCGAGCGGCTGGGACTGGATCGGCCTCAATCTCGACGACGGCGGCGCGCTGATGCTGTTCCGCATCCGCGACGGGCAGCACGGGACGCGCTGGGCCGGCGGCACGCTGCGCACGGCGGATGGCGAGCGGCGAGTGTTCGCCCCGCGCGAGGTCACCTTCACGCCGGGCCGGCGCTGGCGCTCACCGCGCACCGGCATCGAGTATCCCGTGGAGTGGCGCGTACGTGCGGGTGATTTCGAGATCGCGCTGCGACCCTTCATGGACGACCAGGAGAGCGACTCGCGCCGCTCGACCGGCGCGGTGTACTGGGAGGGTGCCGTGATGGCCGAGCGCGATGGGCGGCCTGTCGGTCGCGGCCATCTGGAATTGACCGGCTACGGCGAACCGCTCCGCATGCGCTGAGCCGGGACCGGCGATGTCCGACGCCAGGACGCAGCAAAGGCCGGGTGAGGGGACATCGTCCAGTGACCTTCGCGTCGCTGATGTCGGGCGGCGACGATCCTGACGCCTGTTGTCAGGGGCTGGCCTCCGCGCTGCACTGCCTGCCCGTTTCGTGGAGAGTGGTCTTGCTGCCGGATCGCTCTTGACGCGGCATGGGCACACCCCGCCCTTCCGTGCGGCGACGCCCTGCGCCCCGATCATCCGGCGAGTGCCGCGCGGAGACCGCAAGTTCCCTGGCCGATGGCCTGTGGTTAATAACAGTGGCAGAGTCCAAATACACAACATATGTTGTGTTCCTGGACTCCGGTGCGATGCGCGAACGCTGATTCCGCTGCTGCGCCTGCCCGCGGAGGACTGCAGGCAGATCCGCGAGGCGACCGGATGTTCCGTAACGCACCCAATTTCCGCGATCTCGGCGGAACAGCCGTGGCCGGCGGCGGCCGTGTCGCGCACGGTCGGCTCTACCGCTCCGGCTCGCTGACCCGTCTAGACAGCGATGAGCGGGCACGGCTCGACCGGCTCGGCATCAGGCTGGTCTGCGATCTTCGCTCGGCCATCGAGCGTGAGGCGCATCCCCTGCGGTGGCCCGGCGATCAACCGGCGATGCTCAATCTGGCACTGCTTCCCGATGTCAGGGCGAGTGGTGAGCAGATCTTCAGGGAAATCGTCGCGGACCCGACCGGGGCGGCGGCGCGGAACATCCTGCTCCACAACTACCAGCGCATGCCGGCCGCACTCGCGAC
>CAYWMY010000360.1:0-2583 GCA_964459405.1 uncultured Steroidobacteraceae bacterium
GCCGGCTGGTGAGCATCGCGGCGCCGCTGCAGCAGGGCATCACGGCCGGGCACAGCGTGTTCGAGGTGCTCGACGAGGCCGCCGAGGACGCGGGAGGCCCGCGCCGGCTCGCGCGCGCCCGTGGCGAGCTGGTGTTCGAGCACGTGGACTTCGAGTACGCCGGCGGCGCGGGGCCGGTGCTCCGTGACGTGAGCTTCAGCACCGGGCCGGGTCGCACCATCGCCATCGTCGGCCGCTCGGGCAGCGGCAAGTCGACGCTCGTGTCGCTGATCCCGCGCTTCTACGACCCGACCGCGGGGCGCATCCTGCTCGATGGTTTCGATCTGCGGGAATACCGGCGCGCCGACCTGCGCCGCCAGATCGCGATGGTGAGCCAGGAGGTGCTGCTCGTCGACGATACACTGCGCAACAACATCGCCTTCGGCGCGCCGGATGCGCCGCCCGCCGCCATCGAGCGCGCGGCCCGCGCCGCGCACGTGCTGGAGTTCGCGAACGATCTGCCGCTGGGCCTCGACACGCCGGTGGGCGACCGTGGCACGCTGCTGTCGGGTGGCCAGCGGCAGCGGGTCGCAATCGCGCGCGCACTGCTCAGGGACGCACCGGTGCTGATCCTCGACGAGGCGACCGCGGCGCTGGATACCGAGTCGGAGCGCGTGATCCAGGAGGCATTGTCGGGACTGAGGCACGGGCGCACGACCCTGGTGATCGCCCACCGCCTGTCCACGATCGAAGCCGCCGATTTCATTCTGGTCATGCAGGACGGCGCGATCGTCGAACACGGCACACATGCCGGGCTGCTGGCCCGCGGCGGTGCCTATGCCGGGCTGCATCACCTGCAGTTCAACGCCTGAGCGGCGGCCGCGCCGGGGTTGCCGATGAGCCGCCGAGCGAGCCTCACCGCATGGCTGCACGCCGCGCTGCTGCGGGTCTGGTATGGCGGTGGCCGCGGCGGCTGGCTGATGCCGCTCGCGTTCGGCTTCGGCCTCGCGAGCGCGCTGCGCCGCAGCCTGTACCGTGCCGGACTGCTGCGCTGCTGGCGGGCGCCGGTGGCGGTCGTCGTGGTCGGCAACATCTCGGCGGGCGGTACGGGCAAGACCCCGCTGGTGCTGTGGCTCGCCGCGGCTCTGCGTGACCGCGGCTACCGCGTCGGCATCGTGAGCCGTGGTTTCGGTGGCGCCCGGCGGGATGCGCACCGTGTGGGAGCGGATGCGGACGCGGCGCAGTCCGGCGACGAAGCCGTGCTGATGGCGCGCCGCGGCGTGGCGCCCGTGGTCGTGGGCCGGTCCCGCCGTGCGGCGATCGTGCTGCTCGGAGACTCGGTCGATGTCGTGATCTGCGACGATGGCCTGCAGCACCTGGCGCTCGCGCGTGACGTCGAGATCGCCGTGGTCGACGGGGCCCGCGGCCTGGGCAATGGCCGGCTGTTGCCCGCCGGCCCGCTGCGCGAGGGGCCATGGCGGCTCGACGAGGTCGACGCCGTCGTCGTGAACGGACCGGGCTTCGATCGCGCCGGTGCACTGCGCATGCGGCTCGAGGCCGCAGACGCCGTGTCGCTTGCGGGCGGTGCGCGGCGGCCGCTCGCATCGTTTCGCGGTGCACCGCTCAGGGCGGTGGCCGCGATCGGCCATCCGCAGCGCTTCTTCGCGCTGTTGCGCGCGGCCGGTCTCGAGCCGCGGGAGCGGGCGCTGCCCGACCATGCCGACTGGCAGCGGGCCGGGCTCGATGCGGATGGCTCTCCGCTGCTGATGACCGAGAAGGATGCCGTAAAATCGCGCGGGTGCCCTGCGATCGATGCCTGGTACGTGCCCGTCGAGGCGGTGGTCGAAGGCGCCGACGGAACGAAGCTGCTGGAGTGCGTCGAACGGGGCCTGCGCCGGCATCGGGGATCATGCCCCGGCGCGGTGCAGTGACAGGACACCTGACCGGTGCCGTGATCGCTCGCGGCGGAGAAGTGGACATGGATCAACGCCTGCTCGACATCCTGGCCTGCCCGGTGTGCAAGGGGCCGCTCCAGCACCTGCGGGATTCCGGCGAGCTGCTGTGCCGCGCCGACCGCCTCGTGTTCCCGATCCACGACGGCATCCCCTGGCTGCTGGAGGAGGAAGCGCGTCAGATCCCCGCGGACGATCCGCTGCTCGAGCGCCGCTGAGCGTCCGGGTTCCAGTGTCCTTCCGCGTCGTCATTCCGGCACGCCACGCCGCGGCACGACTGCCCGGCAAGCCGCTCGCGGACATCGCCGGCCGACCGATGCTGGCGCACGTCTTCGAACGCGCGGCCGCCAGCGGTGCTGCGGAAGTCCTGGTCGCGACCGACGATGCGCGCATCGCGGCCGCGGCGCGTGCCTTCGGTGCCGGTGTGGAGATGACCTCGGCCGCGCATGCCTCGGGCACGGACCGCCTCGCGGAGGTCGCGGCGCGCCGCGGGTGGCCGGACGACGCGATCGTCGTCAACGTGCAGGGCGACGAGCCGCTGATTCCTCCCGCGAATATCCGCCAGGTCGCGGAGCTGCTCGAGCGCGATGCACACGCGGACCTCGCGACGCTGGCGACGCCCGTGCAGAGCCTCGCCGAGTTCCTCGACACC
>CAYWMY010000361.1:0-2562 GCA_964459405.1 uncultured Steroidobacteraceae bacterium
CGGCACCGTTCCGGCCATCGGCGCCGCGCTCATCGACCGCCGCTGCGGCATCGCCGGCCGGGAGACAAACCGGCGGAGGCTGCAGCAGTGAATCCGTGTACCGGCATTGAAGACCCGTCAGGGATCCGGCACACGTGAGCGCATGCGACCGATGTGACCGGTGCCCCCTTCCTCAACCAGAGCGATAGGTCATTCTTAACAATACGCCAAGGGGCGACGGCCGCACTCGTGGACTTCCGCGGCTGTGATAGTGGACTTCCGAAACCACGGAACCACCGGCGTTCCGGCTCAGCACTGGCCTTCTGTCCGCTGCTCGCCCCGAAGTCACGACTCGCCCGCCGCCCTCACGCGATCAGTCGTCGCGGGCCGCGATCCGGTATGGCCGGCGTTCGTGCACCTCTGTCCGATTGCACCCCGAGCGATCGACCAGCGATGCGATCAGCAATGGGGGGAGCAGGCCCTTCCGCACGCCAACGGGGGAATCCTGCCGGGCCGCCGCGATGCACGGCATCGCGCAACGGGAGGGCGTGACGCCGTGCGGCGTCAGCGCAGCGCGAGGGGGCTCGGCGTGGCCACCGCCTTCACGCGATCCCACTGGGCCTGCCAGCGCTCGACGGCCCCGGCATGATCGCGGGCGGGCGGGAATTCACGATTCAAGGTGTCGAGCATCGTGACCTGCGGCGGCTGTCCCTTCGGGAACCGGCCACGGTCCGTGAACACCACACGTCCGTCGACCGGCGCATCGCCCGCCGCGAGCCGTACGGCGGTGACGCGGTCATAGAGCGGGCCCAGCGGATTCGGGAACGTGAAGCGCCGGCTGCGGCTCATCACCGCCCATTCGTCCATGTGTTCCCCGCCGAAGATGACACCGGCGACGTCACGGTAGTCGATCACCAGCATGCCGCGCGCCGTCAGCAGCAGGTAATCGATGTGCACAGGTCCGCCGGCGGCGTCGGGAACCATGATGTCGCGCAGGCTGTCGTAGGCAACCTCGAGCACGCGCGCGCGTTCGCTCTCGGACGCCTGGCGCACGCGGTGGCGCCTCCACAGCCAGGCGCCCAGGAACACGCCGGCGATGACCAGCGGCAGCGAGATGAGCGCGATGATCCAGGGTCTCATGCCAGCAGGTACCGCCGCAGGGCCGGCAGCTCCGGCGCAAGTTCGTCGCGATGGCTCGGCAGCTCGAAGAGCGCGGCGAGCGCGGGCGGCACGTCGACCGCGCGACCGATCAGCGGAGCGACGATTTCGCTGAACTTGGCCGGATGCGCGGTGGCGACGATGGCCCAGGGGCGCTCGCGCTCCGCGCGCGGCAGGCGCGCGAGCACTTCGGCGGCCGTCGCCGTGTGCGGGCACCAGACCTCGCCGTAGGCTTCGAAGTCCGCGCGGATGCGTGCGCGGATCTCGTCGTCCGTGATCGACCCGGCCGAGATCTCGGCGGCGAGCTGGCGCCAGTCGGGATGCAGCGCACGCAGCCGTTCCATGTTGCTGGGATTACCGACGTCCATCGCCGAAGCCAGCGTGGCCTGGCTTGGCCGTGGCCGCCATTCGCCGCTCGCGAGGAAGTCCGGCACCGTGCGATTGGCGTTGTGCGCGAGCCTCACCGTGCCGACCGGCAGGCCGCTCGCGCGCGCCCACAGGCAGGCCATGACATTGCCCAGATTGCCCGAGGGCACGACATACGAGAGCTTGTCGCGGCGCGCACGCCAGACAGCGAGGCTCGATGCGGCGTAGTACACAGCCTGCGGCAGCAGGCGGCCGATGTTGATGCTGTTCGCCGACGACAGCCGCAGCGACTGCTTCAACGCCTCGTCCGCGAAGGCTTCCTTGACCAGCCGCTGGCAGTCGTCGAAGGTGCCGGCGACCGAGAGGCTGCGCACGTTCTCGCCCCAGCAGGTCAGCTGGTGCTCCTGCAGCGGCGAGACAAGGCCCCGCGGGTAGAGCACGACGATCTGCACCCACGGCCGGCGGTGGAACGCCGCCGCGACCGCCCCGCCCGTGTCGCCCGAAGTCGCGACCAGGATCGTGAGCCGCCGCGGGTCCGGCTGCGGCATGCGTTCCATCGCGGCGGCCAGGAAACGCGCACCGAAGTCCTTGAAGGCGGCCGTCGGGCCGTGGAACAGCTCCAGCACCGAGAATGGCGGCGCCGCGCGCGGCACCGGCTTCAACGGCGCAGCGAAATTGAACGCATCGGCCACGATGGCCTCGATCGACGCCTCGAGCGGGTCGCCCCCGAAGAACGGCCGCAGGAACCGCACCGCGATGGACTGCAGGCTGTCGCAGCCCGCGAAGTCCCCGGCGGTGAAACACGGCAGGCGCTCGGGGACATACAGGCCGCCGTCGGGTGCGATGCCATTCCGGATCGCTTCCGACAGCGGCACGGCGGGCGCCGCTCCACGCGTGCTCAGATACCGCATCAGTCGTTCACCACACGCGCACCGTCGGCGTCGATGGCCGAGACCCAGTGATCGGATTCGAGATCGTGTTCCAGGAAGGCTTCGACCATCGCCGCGCGGATGCCCTCGGCGTAGGGCTCCTCGCACCAGGCGAACACGGTGGGTCCGG
>CAYWMY010000362.1:0-2526 GCA_964459405.1 uncultured Steroidobacteraceae bacterium
CGGCGGCCCGGGCCGTGTCCGGTCCCGCCGGGCCGGTTCGGCGCCCGCGGCTCCGCCATCCGCCCCGGCGCCACGCCACCGCCGGGCTCCCGACCGGGGCCGGTTGCCCTACCATGGCCGCCATGGACCACGATCTGCGCGACGAACCCGGCCAGTACCGCGCACCCGGCCGCGAGGTGTTCACGGTCGGGCGGCTGAACCGCGAGGCCCGGATGCTGCTCGAGGCCGGGCTGCCCGCGGTGTGGATCGAGGGCGAGCTGTCGAACTTCGCGCGGCCGGGGTCGGGCCACTGGTACTTCACTCTGAAGGACAGCACGGCGCAGGTGCGCTGCGCGATGTTCCGCAGCCGCAATCTCATGGTGCGCGTGAGCCCCCGCGACGGCCTGCAGGTGCTGCTGCGCGCGCGCGTGAGCCTCTACGAGGCGCGCGGCGAATTCCAGCTCATCGTCGATCACCTCGAGGAGGCCGGCGAAGGCGCGCTGCGCCGCCGGCTCGAGGAACTGAAAGCGCGGCTCGCGGCCGAGGGACTGTTCGACGCCGCACGCAAGCGCCCGCTGCCGGCGCTGCCGAAGCGCATCGGTGTCGTGACCTCGCCCACGGGCGCCGCGATCCGCGACATCCTGAAGGTGCTGGGACGGCGCTTCCCGGCGATCCCGGTGCTGATCTACCCGGTGCCGGTCCAGGGCGCCGGCGCGGGCGACCGGATCGCCGAGGCGATCCGGCTCGCGAGCGCGCGGGCCGAGGTGGAGGTGCTGATCGTTGCGCGCGGCGGCGGCTCGCTCGAGGACCTCTGGTCATTCAACGAGGAGGTCGTCGTGCGCGCCATCGTGGCGGCCACGATGCCCGTCGTCTCCGGCGTGGGCCACGAGATCGACGTGACGCTCGCGGACCTCGCCGCGGACCTGCGCGCCCCCACCCCCTCGGCCGCGGCCGAACTGGTGGTGCCGGACCGCGAGGACTGGCTCCGGCGCCTGGCACGGGATGAGGCGCGGCTCGTCGCCGCGCTGGCGGCGCGGCTCACACGCGAGCGCACGCGGCTCCAGTGGCTCGAGGGCCGGCTGCAGCAGCTGCATCCCGCCGCGCGGCTGCGCCAGCATGCGCAGCGGCTCGACGAACTCACGCTGCGGCTGCGCCGCGCGGTGGACGGCCGGATCGGACTCGCACGGCACCGCCTCGCCACCTGCGCCGCGCACCTCGCTGCGGCCTCGCCGGCACAACGCCTCAGCATCCTCGCGGTACACCGCGGAACGCTGGACACACGGCTCGCGGCGGCGATGACGCGCCGGTTGCAGGCGGCGCAGGCGCGCTTCGCCGTCGCGCTGCGCGGCCTGCAGTCCCTGAGCCCGCTCGCGACGCTGGAGCGCGGCTATGCGATCGTGTTCGATGCCACCGGCCGCGTGGTGACCGACGCCGCGACCGTGGAGCCCGGCAGCACGATCGAGGCACGGCTTGCGCAGGGCCGCCTGACGGCCAGGGTCGAGAAACGCGGCGATTGAGCGGCGGCCTGAACAGCAACATGCGGACCGGCAACCGGTCGCCGGCCGGAATGGCGCCTGTCCCGATGGGCGGTCCCGCCACTGCCCCCCTCTCCTCTCTCTCGATGTCGCCGCTTACTGTCCCGCCGCGCCTCTGGCTTTCCGCAATCGCCTGACCGCGCCCGGGAGGCCATACTGCGCAAATGACACGCCAGAAGCGCAACGCGCCCCTGCCGCGGCGGCAGCTGCTCGTCAACGTGCTGTACGGGATCATGACCGTGCTGATGGTGCTGATGCTGCGTCAGATGTTCTCGCCCGGTGCGCGCATCGAGGATCTGAGCTACAGCGACTTCCAGGCCGCACTGAACCGCGGCGACATCGCCGAGGTCGAGATCCACGCCGACCGGCTGGAGGGCCGCTTCCGGCACGAGCGGCCGGACCGGCCACAGCGCTTCCGCACACTGCGCGTCGACCCGGAACTCGCGGCGGAACTGGCGCGCCACGAGGTCAGCTACCGCGCCGTCAGCGACAGCCACCTGCTCACGGAAGTGCTGTCGTGGATCGTGCCGACGCTGCTGTTCTTCGGCCTGTGGTTCTTCGTGATCCGCCGTGCGTTCGAGCAGCAGGCGGGCGCGGGCGGGCTGCTCGCGATCGGCAAGAGCAAGGCGCGCGTCTACGTCGAGACCGACACCAAGGTCACCTTCGCCGATGTCGCGGGCGTCGACGAGGCCAAGGCCGAACTCGCGGAGATCGTGGGCTTCCTGAAGGAGCCTGCGCGCTACGGTCGTCTGGGTGCACGGCTGCCGCGCGGCGTGCTGCTGGTCGGTCCGCCGGGGACGGGCAAGACCCTTCTCGCGCGCGCGGTCGCGGGCGAGGCCGGCGTGCCCTTCTTCTCCATCAACGGCTCCGAGTTCGTCGAGATGTTCGTGGGTGTGGGTGCGGCCCGTGTGCGCGACCTGTTCGACCAGGCCCGCGCCCGCGCACCGGCCATCATCTTCATCGACGAGCTCGACGCACTCGGCCGCGCGCGCGGCGCCTTCGGCTTCGGCGG
>CAYWMY010000363.1:0-2523 GCA_964459405.1 uncultured Steroidobacteraceae bacterium
CCAGGCCCGCATGCGCGCGGGGTGACGCGTCGCCGGCAAACCGCGCCGTCGCAGGCGTGCGGCGGCTCCGCAGCAGTGCCGGCCTGCGACCATCGACGCGGCTCTCGCCGCCCGCGCGGCGCCATTACGCGGCGTGCCGCCCGTCATGCGCCGCTGCCCGTCGCCGCACGCGCGGCGCGATCGCCTTGCGACACACATGTGGCGGGCGTCAAGAATCCGGCGTCGGCGCGCCCCGGCGGCCGGGCCGGGGCGGCTGCGGCCCACGTAACTAATTGATCTGCAATGGCCCGACATGCCGCACGTCCGTGGCATGGAAATTGCTGCACCGCTGTCGAGTCCAGAAAGGGGATCGGCCATGGCGGAAGGCAGGAGCGACGAGGTCGCTGCGCGCGCTGCGAAGAACACGGGCGGTGGCGCAGTGGGCATGCTCATCAACGCGGTGGGCATCTTCGTACTCTGCCTCGGTGCGGTCATCGTGGGCGGCATGGTCAACGCGAGGCTGCATCCACCACAGGAGTTCGAGCAGGACGCCGAGGGCAGGCTGACACTCAAGCGGCAGCAGCAGCCCGCCGGACATGGCGCCGAGGCGAGGCCGTCGCTGTACCTGGCGCTGGAACCACCTCTGATCGTCAACTTTCCGGATACGGACGGGGTGCGCTTCCTGCAGCTCACGATCACCGTCATGGCGCGCGAGCAATCCGTTCTGGATGCCGTGGCCCGGTACAACCCCCTCATCCGCAACAACCTGATCACGGTCATGAGCGGCCGCGACTCGCAGTCGCTGATGACCCGCGAGGGCAAAGAGAAGCTGCGCCAGGAGGCGTTGCGCGAGGTGCAATCGATCCTGCGCAGGGAGACCGGCGCGCCGGGCATCGAAGACCTGCTGTTCACCAGTTTCGTGGTGCAGTGACGTGGCCGGGCCCGACGAACGGACTGCCGAGGCCGCGACGGCGGGTGCCGGCGAACCGATCATCTCGGACGAGGAAGCCAGCGCGCTGCTGGCATCGAGGCCGGCCGCGGATGGTGCCCGGCCTTACGACCTGTGCGCGGGGCTGCGCATCACGCGTGGCCGCCTGCCGACCCTCGAACTGCTGCACGAGGTGTTCGCGCGGCAGTTCCGGCCGAGTCTGTTCCAGCTGCTGAAACGCGAGCCGGAGATCACCTTCCAGGGGGTGCAGCCGCAGAAGGCTTCGGAGTATCTGGCGGCGCTGACCGGCAATGCCTGCATCGGGATCGCGCGTCCGCGGCCGCTGCCCGGTCTGGTCATGTTCACGCTGGATCCCACCCTCGTCTACCTCATGGTCGACACCTATTTCGGCGGTACCGGCCGCACGACCGAGCGCGCGCCCGACAAGCCGCTGACCCCGACCGAGCTGCGATTCGCGCAGATGATCATCAAGCTCGCCTGCAGTGACCTCGCCGGCGCCTGGCGCCCCGTTGCCGAGCTCGAGTTCGAGTGGGTCAAGCACGAGACGAACCCGCATTTCGTGAACGTCGCGGCGCCGGCCGATACGCTGCTCGTGAACCGCTTCAACATCGAGATCGCAACCGGTTCAGGCTGGCTCGACTTCGTGCTGCCACCCGCCTTCGTGGAACCGGTGCGGGATGCGCTGGCGGCCGCGACCGCCCAGGGGCCTGCGACGCAGGAGGCCTGCTGGGCCGGCGCGATCAGCTCGGTGATCGCCGGTGCGTCCCTGGAGGTCCGCGCGGTGCTGACAGAGACGGAGATCAGCCTGCGTGACCTGGTGAAGCTGAAACCCGGCGACGTGGTGCCCATCGAGCCGCCGCGCGAGGTCACGCTGCTCGCTGGTGACGTCCCGATCCATTCGGCGCGATTCGGAATCTCCCGGGGTCGCAACGCGCTGCGACTGTCCGGTCCCGTGCGCCGCAACCCATGAAAGTCACAAGGCGCTGCGAATCATGAGCAACAATGCGGATCCTGCCGCGACCGGCGGCTATGCCCGTGCACAGTTCAGCGATCTCGGCCCGGGTTCTGCGGCTGCGCCGGGTGGTGGAGAGGTCAACCTCGACCTGATCCTCGACGTGGCCGTCACGCTGTCGCTCGAGGTCGGACGCACACGCCTGCCCGTGCGCGAGCTGCTGCAGCTCGCGCAGGGCTCGATCCTGGAGCTCGACCGTCTCGCGGGCGAGCCACTGGACGTGCTGGTCAACGGCATCCGCGTCGCGCGCGGCGAGGTGGTGGTCGTCAACGACAACTTCGGCGTGCGGCTCACCGAGGTGGTCAGCACCGGCGAACGTCTGGAGCGCGCACGGTGAAGTGTGCCGCCATCGCGGCCCTGATCGCCTGCGCTCCGGTGGCTGCGGGCGCGGAGGCGGGGCGTCCTCTGGCGCCGGCGGCAGGAGGCTCGATCGGCAGCGTGCTGCTGTCGCTGGCGGCCGTCGTCGGCCTGATCGTCGCGCTGGCCTGGGCGCTGCGACGCCTGCAATCCGGTCACGCCGGAGGTTCCCGGGTGATGCAGGTCGTCGCGCAGGTTCCGCTGGGGCCGCGCGAGCGGATCGTGC
>CAYWMY010000364.1:0-2516 GCA_964459405.1 uncultured Steroidobacteraceae bacterium
CTGGATGAACTCGCGGCCGTGCTGGCGCTGGCCGGCCGGCGCACGATCGTGTTCCGGCCGGGTGCAGCCGAAGCGAGCCTCGGCGCGGGCTGAGTACGCATCGCGATACGCTTACGATCCGCGGCCCGTGAATCCGCGATACCAGTCGACGGTACGCCGCAATCCCTCGCGGGTGCTGACGGCGGGCGCGTAGCCGAGGTCGCGCTTCGCGCGTGCGCAGGAATAGTGGCTGTCAGCCATCACGGCGCGGACGCGATAGCGCGTGAGCGGCGGGGCCTCGCGCAGGCGCAGCAGCCGCGCCGTGGATTCGACGACCACGGCGAGCGGCCAGGCCACCCTCGACGGCAACGACCAGCGTGGCGCTCTGCAGCCCAGCTCCGCACAGGCCCATTCGAGGTATTCGCGCCAGGTCGTGCGCCCGTCATCGGCGACGTTGTACGCGCGCCCCGCGGCTTCGGCGCGGATCGCGGCGAGGCAGGCGGCCTGCAGCAGGTTGTCGACGTACGTCGGCGCCATCAGGTGGCGCCCGCCGTCCACCCAGGGCAGCCCGCCCTGCTGCAGGGCCGTGAACAGCGGCACGCTCGTGACATGATCGTTCGGTCCGTACAGCCCGCCCGGCCGCAGCACGACGACCTCTGTGCCGCGGCCGTGGCAGCCGAGCGCCATGGTTTCGCCGAGCTGCTTCGACGTGATGTAGGGGTCGTCCGGGAGTGCTCGCCAGGGCAGGTCCTCCGTGACGTCGGCCCTGCCGGGGAAGCCGTAGACACTGACCGAGCTGAAATGCACGACGCGTCGCACGCCCTGCGTGCGGGCGGCCTCCATCACGCGCGCGACGCCGGCCACGTTGACCGACTCGAACTCGCTCCAGGGGCCCCAGTCCGATGTGCGCGCGGCGGCGTGGAAGACGATCGCGACGTCCGCGAATGCGCGTTCCAGGGACGCGCGGTCGCCCAGATCGCCGTCGTGCAGCTCGAGATCCGGCAGCGTCCGGATGAAGCGGCGATCCGAACGTGGGCGGACCAGGCCACGCACGCGGCAGCCGCTGGCGAGCAGGTGCTGGCACAGGTTGCTGCCGACGAAGCCGTTCGCACCAGTCACGCACACACGGGTTCCAGGTGTGATCATCGCAGGCAGTTCCGGCGGCTGCGGGGAGTCGGCTGCCATCCGGCCGGCGCGCGCGCCGAAATCGCAGGTGCCGACGCCAGGGCGTCGTGGCGGATGTTTCGCATCGTGGCTGTGATCAGTCCGGTCTGAACGTCATCCCCGGTACGATCTTCGCCCGGACATCGTCGAGCAGGCCGTCGGGCCCGTGCTCCCCGAAGGTCTTGTCCTGGCGCGGGGACGCCGGTGTCGTGTCCCGTGGATCTCTGCGCAGCACGACACTAGCACACCGCGCGCCCGTGCCGTGCCGCCGCTCGATGTGATGCCAGCGTGGCCAGTGCGGCAGCGCGCCGGGGGCCGAGAGCCCGGCGTTTCATGCAGACTCCGTGCATCCGTTGACCGGATCATCGCGTCTGCTGCCCTGCCGGACTGGCCTTCATCGTGACGCCGGTCCTGGCGAATGGCTTGCAGACCTCCCCGGGAACGCGGCACGCTACTGTCGATTCCAGGCCGACGTCACGGGATTTCCGCCATGCTCACCGTCCACCACCTCGGCATGTCGCAGTCGGAACGCATCGTCTGGCTCTGCGAGGAACTGGCGGTTCCCTATGAACTGGTGCGCCATGAGCGCGACAGGCTCACGCGGCTCGCTCCGGCGGCGTACAAGGCACTGCACCCGCAGGGCACGGCGCCCGTGATCGTCGACGGCGATCGCGTGCTGGCGGAGTCGGGTGCGATCGTCGAATACATCATCGCGCGTCACGGCGGCGGGCGGCTCACGGTCGCGCCCGCGGCGCCGAACTATCCCGACTACCTGTACTGGCTGCATTTCGCGAACGGCTCGATGATGCCGAACGAGCTGATGCGTCTCGTGGGCGGACTGCTCGATCCACGACTCGAGAACCCGATCATGCAGATCCTGGTCGCGCGCAGCGACACGGCCTGGACGATGATCGAGGCGCGCCTCGGCGAGGTGCCGTACTTCGCGGGACCGGCGCTCACGGCCGCCGACATCATGAATGTGTTTCCGCTCACGACGCTGCGCGCGATCGTGCCGCGCGACCTCGCGCCGTACCCGAACATCCGCGCCTACCTGCAGCGCATCGGCGCGCGTCCAGCCTATCAGCGTGCCATGGCGAAGGGCGACCCGGGGATGCCGCTGCTGCTGGAGTGATCGCGGGCCGCACGGTGCGGATGGTGAACGTGCCCGCGGCGAACGCGATTTCGACGATGGCCGCCAGCCCCGGTGCCTGGCGGTCGCGGCCCTCGAAGGGTCGCGACGTGCCCGTCGGTGTCGGCACCGCGGGTGCCACGAAGGCCGTCGACGCAGCACCTCTTACCGCAATCCCAGTGCCTCGGCCATGACGTGATAGATGACGTGCTGCTCGAGCGTGCCGCGCAGCAGCCAGGCACCC